>DATCRE010000118.1:0-14393 GCA_036569145.1 Cyclobacteriaceae bacterium | reverse complement strand
GTTTCACTTGGTATAATTCCTAATTCAAACAGACCTCTATTCACAGCCTTGCGAGACATCAGCGTTATTTCGCGAAACGTTACGCCAGGCTTGCAGGCTTTTATAGCTTCATCTTGTGCTTTGAATACAATTTCGTAAATGAGTTTTTGTTCAGGAGAAAATTTTCCGTTGACAGGTATCGTGCGCGTGATGTCTGCTGTGTAACCATGATACTCGGCACCAAGATCCATCAATATCAATTCTTTGTTTGTAATAGCAGGTTTATAATTTTCTTCATAGTGAAGAATACAACCATTATGTCCACCACCAACAATAGAAGGATAACCTAATTCTTCAGCCTGATATTTTTTAAATACAAATTCATGAATGCCTTGCACTTCGCGTTCTGACATGCCAGGTTTAATAGCTTTCATTACTTCCACTTGTCCGATGCAGGAAATTTGCACAGCCTTACGAATCATCTCGATTTCTTCTTTTGTTTTTTGCCCGCGAAGTCCATCCATAATTTCTTCAAGCGCAACGATGTTCAGATTATTTTTCTGAGGTTCAAGTGCTACAGAAGCGCCTTTCTTTTGCTGGTAGTTAACCTTAGCTTTGAATTGCTCAATGAGATCGTAAAGGTCAGCCGAATCTTTTTCATCGTTACGAACATCATTTAGAAAATCAAAGAATAGAACCTGGTCAAACCTGGTAAAGTCTACATTATATTTTCTAAACTCTGTATTGTTGAATGCCTGGTTTAATCCTAACTGATCTTTAACACCAGCATCACCGAGGCGACGTCCTGTCCACAATTCTTTCTTTTCATCACGTGGTCTTACAAAAATTATTTCGTCGTATTGCTTCCCGTTATTAGAAGTTTGCATGTTCTTGAATACAAACAATACAGCATCACCTTCGCGGTAGCCGGTGAGATAATAGAAATCAGGATTTTGATGATACATGTAATCAACATCATTGGCCCGGTTGCGAACAGGGTTGGCAAAGAAAACAGCAACAGAGTTGCTAGGAAGTTTCTCACGAAGTTTTTGCCGGCGTTCCTTGTGAAAGTCTTTACTTAGAAAATCGCTCGGCATGTCGGGGTTTTGTGCCAGCACATTGCCTGCCATTATGACAAACAGAATGACAATAATATTCCTCATAGGTTAATAAAGTTTGTCTCTAAACTCGTTAAAAAATCAGACATCAAAAAATGTACTGTGTTTGAGCGGTAGTTCTACAGGTTTAACAATGGAAGTCGCTGAAAAAATTCTTCATAACATATTGATCACTGTTTAACCCAATGCTTATAAGGATTCTGAACAAGATTTGAATTATAATACCGTGCATCACTGGTAACTTCGGTATCGATCCACGATGGCAGTGAAAACTTTTGGTTCTCGTCTTGCAATTCTATTTCAGCTACGATCAGTCCCTCGTTGTCGCCATGAAACTGGTCTACTTCCCAGAGATTGCCATCAACAATAATTTCATACCTGGTTTTTTCTAGGCTTGTGGTTGAAAAATTATCCAGAAGCTCGGATGCATCGTCTTGGGGAATTTCATATTCATATTCGGGGCGTGAGGCACCTTTGGTTTTTCCTTTAATAGTGAGGAATGCTTGACTGTCCTTAAGCCTTACACGAATAGTTAAATTTGGATCAGTGGTGAGATAACCTTGTTTGATGTAGGTACTTTTATCTTTTGCAGCTTTTTCCCAGATGTCTTTCTTGATCAGAAACTTTCGCTCTATTTCTATCGCCATTGTACAATGATTTTACTGTAAAGATAGACGAGAAATAATTCGATTGATTATGCGAAGGCAGTTAACTGTACGTTAACCAACTTTGTCTTCAAGCTTAAAACCAACGCCGTGATAGTTTACAATCTGTATGGCGGGATCTTCTTTCAGGTATTTGCGTAGCTTGGAAATAAATACATCCATGCTACGTCCCATAAAATAATCATCATCTCCCCAAACCTGGGTGAGTATCTCTTCACGCTTTAGCACGCGACCTCTGTTAAGATGAAGCAGTCGAAGTACTTCAGCTTCTTTCTGCGTCAACGTTTTACGACTATCTTCTTTTTTGAGTGTAAGGTTGGCATAGTCGAATTCAAATTCGCCGATAGAAAAAATTTTATCATTTGATGAGTCTGGCTTATTTGCACGACGCAGAAATACTTCTATACGACATAGCAGTTCATCAAAACTGAAAGGCTTGGTGATATAATCATCAGCGCCTGTTTTAAAACCTTCCAGCTTGTCTTCAAGCATTGACTTGGCACTCAGAAAAAGAATGGGAACATCTTTATTGACAGCGCGAATATCGTGCGCAACGGCAAACCCATCTTTCTTTGGTAACATAATGTCAAGAATGCAGAGATCGAAAGTATGCTGTGTGAATGCAACAGATCCTGATTCGCCATCCTGGCAAAGTGTAACATCATAACCTTTTTGTTTCAGGTTGTCTGAGATAACAAATCCCAGGCTTGGGTCATCTTCTACTAACAGAATTTTTTTGTTCATTGAGGGAATTCTATTTTAAAGGTAGAACCTTGATTGATTGAACTGATTAAGGTAATAGTTCCGCCATGCGACTCAACAATAGTTTTTACATAACTAAGTCCCAGGCCAAATCCTTTTACATCATGAACATTGCCGGTAGGCACACGATAAAACTTTTGAAATACGCGTCGTTGATTTTCTGTGCCGATACCAATACCGTTATCTTTTATTTCAATCACCATACTCTTACCTGTATTGAACGTGTTGATGATGATTTCAGGTTTAACTGTGCAATACTTAATGGCATTGTCAATTAAGTTATGCATCATGCTTACAAGATGAAGTTTATCACCGTTTATGTTGGATTGATTTGCGCTTAACTGTGTAATAATATTTCCGCCTTTTTCATCAAGAGCGTGTGAGGCGCATTTAATGGCCTCTGTGATAACAGCGTGAATATCGATCTGTTCTCTTTTAAGACCTATATCCTCTTTGTCGAGACGGGCCATCTGAAGAACGCGTTCTACATGCTGCTTTAATCTGAGATTCTCCTTCTCGATAATGTTTGTATAATTAAGAAGTCTTTCGGGTTGATGAACAATTTGAGGATCTTTCAATACTTCGGCTGACAATGCAATGGTTGAGATAGGTGTCTTGAATTCATGTGTCATGTTGTTAATAAAATCTTTTTGAATTTCAGACAACCGTTTTTGCTTGAGAATAACCCACAGTGTGTAGGCAAAGAAAATAATAACCAACAAGAGCACGACGGATGAGAAAGACCAGATACCCATCTGGTTGATAAGCTGTGCTTCACGATTAGGAAATTGAACGCCGAAATAATATCCGCCATTGGCCCATTTAGGCAAGCTTGATTTTTTTATAATCTTTTGCTTTGTAGCACTTGTCGGAACATAGTTACCATATACCATGTGTTCACTTGAACAGTCAAAGATTCCATATTCAAAGTCAGCTTGAATATTTCTTTTTTCAAATTCGGTACGTAGTAAAAATTCTAACAAGCTTGCGTCTATATCACTGTTAACAATAACAACAAAATAGTTTGTTGAAAGTTGTTTAACCGGATTGTTGGTTGGCGATGGTGTGTTACTGATTTCGTAAACTTTCTGCGCCACGTTATAAAGCGCTGTACTGACACTGCGCGTAAATTCTGATTCTTTTAAATTGAATGCACGTCTTACCCAATAAATCTGCGTAATGGTAATGCCAACAATGGACAGTGTTGCCAGAATAACAATGAGACGAATGGTTGAACTTTTCATAACAGCAGTCTGTGCGACGAATATGATTTGGCACCTTAAAATTACGTCAAAGGTTTGAGTTGTTTACGAGATTAACAACTCCTTAACAATATTTAGAATTTCATTAACACACTCAAGGCTCGCAAAAGATCAATTTTGTAATGTTCGAACGCATTTTATGTTTCATTTAAAACTAAAACAATATGAAAAAGAATCTTATTGCCCTGCTTATTTTGGTTGTATCCTCAGCTTCATTTGCTCAACTGGCTGTAAAGCCTGAGCAAATATCTTTCGATGATGCTGTCTTCAATTGGTCAGCTACTTCATTTGATTTTGGAAAGATCAAATTAAATGTACCGGTAACACATGAATTTACTTTTGTGAACAAAGGCAATGCTCCACTCATCATCTCAGGTGTGCAGGCTTCATGCGGATGTACTGTTGCACAATACTCAAAAGATCCGATCGCTCCTGGCCAACAAGGTTTTGTGAAAGCAACATATAACGCTGCGCATGAGGGAACGTTTACAAAAACAGTTACAATCAATGCAAACACGGAAGACTCGGCGGTGGTGTTAACGATTAAAGGAGAAGTGGTGAAGTGAATTTAGTTATCAGTCAATAGTCAATGGTCGATAGCTATCAGTAAATAGTTATCAGTTGATTGGGGTTAATTAGTTCATAGTTCTGAAGGGATGATATAATTGTAGAATATGCTGCCATAATTTTTTAAACCTGAAGGGCGATATTATGTCACTCCTTCGAAAGCCCAAATTTATAGCATTCAAAAATTTCTATAATCATATCAACCCTTTGTGCTTGATGCTCATACCGATGAAGAGTGAATTCACTTAATAGTTTAATCGTTAATAGTTGGAAATGCATCGTTAAGAAATTAATGATACATTTTTCTTTATCGAACTTGAATAACAATTTCCTTTTTGGAAACTAATCGTCCGAATGGTTTTAGTGCATATCCTTGAGAAGCAGCTACTGATTCAAATTCCTGTTCTTTACCTTCATCAACGGAAACGAGTAGTCCGCCGCTGGTTTGAGGGTCTGCTAAAATTGTTTTTTGTATTTCGGTTAGCGAACTGATCTTCATACCATAGCTATCCCAGTTACGTGTAGTGCCACCAGGTACACTTTTCTGTTGAATATATAAATCGAGAAAATCGAAACGAGGAACTTTGTTAAATTCAATCTCAGCAGAAAGATTACTTCCTTCGCAAACCTCTGTTAAATGTCCGAGCAATCCGAAGCCTGTTACATCAGTTATGGCATTTACATACGGCAATTTTCCAAACACTGCACCAATGGAATTTAAAGTGAGCATAGTCTTTACAACTTTATCAAGATGTGAATCTTCAACAAGATTTTTCTTTTGTGCAGTAGTAACAATGCCGATGCCTAATGGTTTGGTGAGATAAAGTGCCGAACCTACTTTTGCTTTATCATTTTGTTTCAGATTTTCTTTTCTTACTGTACCTGTTACCGCTAAACCAAAAACAGGTTCAGGGCAATCTATACTATGACCTCCCGCCAGCGGTATGCCCGCTTCATGACAAATTTTTCTACTGCCTTCCAAAACATCTTTGGCAACTTCAGCAGAGATTTTATTGATAGGCCATCCCAGAATTGCAATGGCCATGATTGGACTTCCGCCCATGGCATATACATCACTGATAGCATTCACCGAAGCTATAGCACCAAAGGTGAAGGGATCGTCAACAATGGGCATGAAGAAATCTGTGGTGCTTACAATGCAGCTGCCATCGCCGAGATCATAAACAGCTGCATCATCTTTCGATTCGTTACCAACCAGTAATGAAGGGAAAGAAATTTTTGGTGTTGCTGAATGTAAAATAGTTTCTAAAACAGAAGGAGCAATCTTGCAACCACAACCTGCACCATGACTATATTGTGTTAACTTTATTTTATCCATTAGCTTCTTAAGTTGTTTAATGAAGAAGAAATTGTAACCAGATTATCGTCACTCCATTCAACTTCATGTTTTATTCGATCATGTTTCTTTTTTAAACTTATCTGGTAAGCTTTATCATAGTAGGTCAGCAGGAGCTCCATCACGGCAGGCATATCACCTTGTAACAGCTTCTCTTTTGCCGTGTTGAAATGTTGTCCACCAAGTTTGCGCGTAATTCGTTCCATGGCCTGGAGAAATTCTTCTTTGTTTGCTGAACCATATTCATTCACAAGACGATTGATGCGTTTCTCTTTAGGCACAATCATTTCAACGACAGGACTTGCATTCATCTGCTGCCAGAAGGGTTGAGGTAGAAAAATTTTTCCGATAGCAATAGATTCATCTTCAATCCATATTCGCCTGGTTACATCAAGTTTTAAGATGGCTTCGAATAAATTATTTTGAAATTGTTCAGTAGTAGGTTGGTGTGGCATGTCAATTCCACCAAAGGCAGAACCTTTATGTTTGGCCAATAACTCCAGATCAATAATCTGCTCACCTTGTTTGGCCAACGTGCGAAGCACTTCGCTCTTGCCGCTTCCGGTATAGCCACTGAGCACCATAAATTGAAATGGTTTTTTGAAAGACTCCATTGCCAATTGTCTGTATGCTTTATAACCACCTTGTAGGGAATGACTTTTTATTCTTGCCATGCCAATGAACTGGCAGAAATTATTAGAACGCATACCACCACGCCAGCAGTGAACAAGAATTTCACGTTGCTTCGAAATTGCTTCTGCAGCATCAATGATTTCAGGCAAGCGTGGACCTACTAAGCGAAAGCCAGTCTTAATAGCTTCGAGTTGCCCTTTTTGTTTATAATCTGTACCAACGGCAATTCGTTCCTCATTGTTCAGTAGCGGAATATTAATAGCGCCAGGTATATGACCTTCCTGAAATTCTTTTTGCGAGCGCACATCCACCATGGGCAGATCAGAACGAAGATTAAGAAAAGTATTGATGTCGATAGTCACGTGGCTAAGTTAATATAATTATAAGACTCCATCATGTGATTTATTATCGGATAAAAGTTACATTCATAGCGAGGAATAGAATTGAAGTGAGACCGATTAAAACCAAAGAAAGTGAAACGGGATTTGTTTATCCTAAGCAGGAGAAGAAATCTAATTGATTTTTTTACGACAATATTTTAATCTTAATTTATAAAAACTAATATGTTAGGAGGTTTAGAGATTCTTGCAATTTGTGGCATCATCGGTGGATTCGTTGGTTATGCTTTGCGTAAAAAAGGAAGTAAAAATGCTACCATTATCAGCATCGTTGTTGGTATTATTGGTGCTTGCTTTATGACATGGCTTCTGGTTACAATTCTGATAGCTTCTTATTTGCTCATGCCTGTCTATGGAGCATTTGGTGCATGGCTGGCACTTTATATTTTAAAGAGGATAGGTTGATTTTAAAAAATTCCAAGGAAGAAACGCATTAATCTTAACGCGTAGAAGTTTTAATCTTTATTAGCAAATTCACTTGCAAGTTCTTCAATTTCTTTTGGTAATAACTCATCGCTCTCATGAATAACTACCCTATAACGAAATGTAACAGATTCATTCTTCTTCAATACAAAGTTTAATTTCGTTTTGCCTTTACTGAATACTTCCTGGCCCAAAGGATTAACGGCAAAAAGTCCGTAACCACGGGCATGCCAGTACGATGGATAACCAATGTTTTTAGGATGATCAATAATTGTAATGCAAACAGGTTGATCATCTTTTATACCATCAAGCCTGACCCAACGGCCACGTGTTGACCATACATTGTTACCCGTTATTCCTTCACTGCTTAAATATTCCCCAGTGACATTATCATTATTAATGGCGGGTACTGTTGTTGGATTTCCTTTGTTGTCGAGAAATGTAATCGCTTCTGTGGATGGTAACTCTAACTCTCTTGCTACGCGTATGCCAAGCAATCCATCTTTTACATCTTTGAATGACACATCACCAGAATAGGCAATCAATGTTGTCGTGCGATCAATAATAAAATTATCATCTTTCACATAAAATGCATACCGCGTTTCTTCACGAAGTATAATCTGATCCTGATGATTAACCCAACGCGCGGTAACTTCTAATGTAGCATGCGTTTTATCAGCTTCTGTTTTAACAACACCATCATGAATAATAGTGCCATAATGATTTCTATCCTTGTATGGAATGGCTGTTGAGTTGTTCCAGAAGTCAATGTTGTTTACATATTCATAATTCAACCACATACCGGTGTGATGTGGATGATCAACTCGTTCTCCTGGTCTTGGCGCAATAGGAAAGCCGCGCGTAACCGTAATACCTGAAACAGTATTCAATGGAAAGAGAATTGGTTTCTTTATAGAATCAGCATAATCATACGATGTCAGTAACGTTCCATTGTAGAACAGATCAATTCGCTTCTGATCAAGATGATCGCTGAATTTAAATTCAGAATCATCCTGTGCGAATAGTGTTGCTCCACAAAACAGAAGAGTGATGAATAGATTAGTCTTTATCATTAGAATTTAGTTCAAGGGTTAATGTTCAAAGGGGTTCAAGGTTGCAAGTTCAAAGTTGAATCTAACCTGGAACTTTGAACCTTGAACTTAATGATTAATATTTAAACACTTTTCCTCCCACCATCACATCCTGTGTTTTCTCGTCGAAGGTAGCTTTCATTCCGCTATGTCCTGCAGCGGTTGTCATAATGCTGGCGATGGCGTGTGAGTAACCTGCATCTACCGGTGCGTTAGGTTCCTTTCTGCTGCGCACGCATTCCATCCAGTTGCGCATGTGTGCTGATGTTAACGGATCGCCGCCGGTGTTAGCAGATGAAACAACTTTATCAGCTGATGCAGATATATCTAATTCAGGTAATAAGTTGGACTGCATGTTCATGGCTTTGGCTGCCCACTCTTGTAAGCCACCGCGAGGTGAAACTTTATTGGTGTTGAGATTCAGCTCGCCACCATTTGAATAATAAATTTCAGTTGGGTTCTCGTCGCCGTTGTGCATGCGTGAAGTGAACAGAACCTGGAAACCTGAAGAGAGATCATCGGCCGGTCCATAATCAAAAACTGCTGTCATGGTATCCCAGCTGCGGCGCCCATCTTTCCAGGCATAAATACCGCCGTTAGAAACAACACTGCGTGGATGTTTCAATCCGGTGAACCAATGCACGGTGTCAATCTGGTGACTCATCCACTGACCAGGCATACCAGATGAATAAGGCCAGAATAAACGGAACTCTAAATATTTGCGCGGATCGAAAGCTTCAAATGGTCTGTTTAATAACCAGCGTTTCCAGTCCGTATCTTCTTCACGAAGTTCAGCTACAACAGAAGGTCTTCTCCATCGTCCCGGTTGATTTACATTCCACGTTAATTCAACCATAGTCACGGCGCCAAACTTTCCGGCAGAAATAAAATCGCGAGCTGTCTGATAATTTGTACCACTGCGACGTTGCGAGCCTATCTGAACAATCTTCTTGGTTTCACGCACAGCCCTTAATGCTGCGCGGTTGTCTTCCATCGTTTCAGCAAATGGTTTTTCGGTGTAGGTATCGCAACCAGCCTTTACTGCTTCGATAGTATGTAAGGCATGTTGAAAATCTGCTGTGCTGATGATTACAGCATCGAGATCTTTTATTTTATACAACTCATCGTTGTTAACGCATGCCTGTACATCATGATTGAATTTCGATTTCAAAAAAGCCTGTCCCTCTTCACGACGTTTCTTCCAGAGGTCAGATACGGCAATCACATCAAAGTTTAATTCCTGATAGTGATTCTGAAATGCAGGAAGCAGCGAACTTTTAAAGCGATCGGAGAAACCAACAATGCCAACATTAACACGATCGTTCGCTCCGATAATGTTAGAATAGCTTTTTGCACTGAAAGCCAACGCACCTAACGCAGCAACTGATGACTTCTTAATAAATTCTCTTCTTGAGTTATCCATGATACTAATTTTTTAAGTTTTAAGATCGACTCCTTTTAATCTGAAACTTGAAATCTGAAAATTTAAAATTGCTAATCACAACTCTTTAATCTTCACACTTCTAAATGATACCTGATCGCCATGATCCTGTAATAGAATGCGACCTTTCTCCGCCATACCAAAGTTTTCCCATTGCGCATATTTGCTTCTCGCTACTAGCGCTTTAAAAATGTTATTGCCACGCACATACTCAATTACTTTATAACCATTGAGCCAGTGTTCAACATGATTATCAGGATAAACAATTACACGACCCTGATTCCATTCACCAATCTTTTTTACACCACGTGGATTTCTATCAGCCGGAATTAAATCATAGAGTGATGCCAGTGTTCTATTGCCAACAGCACCAAGTTTTGCATCAGGGTGTTTCTCATCATCAAGGATTTGATATTCTAAACCAATAGCAGAACCTTGATTGTTTTCTTTCTCCGTCACAAAATATTTCACACCGCTGTTTGCGCCATCGCTCAGTTTAAATTCGAATTGAAGATCGAAAGTTTTGTATTCACGAAGCGTAACAATATCGCCACCATTTTGTGACTCTGCACCTGTAGATTTTATAACACGTAGTTCACCATCAACAATTTCCCAACCATGTTCGGGGAATTTATCTTTGTAAGCGCCACGCCAGCCATCGGTTGTCTTGCCATCCCATAATAACTTCACGCCATTATTTTGTTCTTGTGCTGTTAATGAGTTAGGCAGAAGATTTAAAACGAAAATGTTATCAACTGGTGATGGTTGTAAATTCTCTGTCTTGATGCGAATGTTTTTGAACCAAACATGTTTTTCAGCTTCATCAGGTTTGCCAATAGCATGGACTTGTAACGCCAGCAATCCCTTCAGCGTCATGTTATCAACTACATTGCTACAGGGTATGCCATTAAGCCAGGTGCGCAATGATGTGCCTATAGCTTCTATGCGACAGCTATTCCATTCATTATTCTTAAATGCAGCTTTTGCTGGTGTGTTGTATTCTAGCGGATAAAGCCACTGTCTTCGTGACTCATCATAAATACCGCCGCACCACTTACGTGATGATGGATCAATATCAAGCTGGTAACCAAATACTTTTCCATCCAGGTAATCAGGCTTGCTCTCACTTCTAAACTGAATGCCTGAATTGGTGTTGTCGTCAATTTTAAAATCAAGCTCTAAAATAAAATCGCCAAATAATTCCTCAGCTGCCAGAAAGGAGTTAGGTGAACCTACTGTTGTTGTCCCGACAATCATACCATTCTGCACTTCATATTTGGCAGTGCCGTTAATTTGTTTCCATCCCTTCAGATCTTTTCCATTAAATAAAGAGCGCCATCCTTTATCATTCTTTTGTGAATAGACGGAAAAGCAAATCAGTGAGAATAAAAGTAAGCAGCGAGTTTTCATTATTATAATTTATAAGTATTAGCGTTAGTTGCTGGCCTCATCTCCAACTCTTCTCCAAAGGAGAAGGGCTTAAGTCCCTCTCCCTTGGTGAGGTTTAAATATTTCGTTTATTTAATTCTTTAACGGCATAATCAACGGCCCTTGCCGTAAAGGCCATATAGGTTAAAGATGGATTTACGCAGCCAGAAGACACCATAAAAGATCCATCAGTTACAAACACATTTTTAACTTCATGCATTTGATTGAACGAATTGAGCACAGAAGTTTTCGGATCACGTCCCATACGCACTGTACCCATCTCATGATTAGCATTACCAGGAAAAGAAGTATTCACATATTTGCTTACTTCTTTATAACCAACAGACTCAAGCATCTCTGCTGCAGAGTTTGCCATGTCCTGTTGCATGGCTTTTTCATTCTCTCTGAAATTGCAATCGACACTGAGTGATGGTCTGCCCCATTTATCTTTTACATCTTTATTTAATGTAACACGGTTGTCATTGTAAGGAAGACACTCGCCAAAGCCCATAAAGTTAATATGCCATGGGCCGGGAGTTTGTGCTTCTTTCTTTAATTCAGCGCCGATAGATTTAACGCTGTTCCATCCTGCGCGACCTGCGCCACCTTGCAAACCAAAGCCGCGAACATAATCACTTCGCTTCTCCGTTAGATTTCTGAAGCGTGGTATGTAAATGCCTGCCGGTCTTCTTCCAAAATAATATTTGTCTTCAAATCCTTCTACCAAGGCTGATGCACCGGCATGTTTATGATGATCCATCAGATTTCTTCCTACCTGATCGCTGCCATTACCCATACCGTTGGGAAAGCGATTGCTTGTTGAGTTCAATAATATAAAAGCAGTTGCCAGTGTGGCAGCATTCAGAAATATGATCTTCGAATAAAACTCAATCACCTCATGTGTTTCTGTATCAATTATTTCTACACCGATGGCTTTTCCTTTTTGCTCATCGTAAAGCACGCGGTTAACAAGTGAGTTTGGTCGCAAGGTGAGATTGCCTGTTGCGAAAGCAGCAGGTAACGTGCTTGCATTTGTACTGAAATATGCACCATAAGGACAACCCCGATGACATAAATCTCTGGATTGACATTGACCTCTGCCTTTAACAGGTTGTGTGAGATTTGCTGTGCGCGTGATGGTAAGCTTGCGGCCAGGAAAATTCTTTTCCATCTTCCCCTTAAAATCTTTCTCAACACAATTCATCTCCATGGGTGGCATGAATTTACCATCGGGTAAATGTGGAATGCCCTCAGCCTGACCACTCACGCCAATAAAAGATTCTACATAATCATACCATGGTGCAATGTCTTTATAACGAACAGGCCAGTCGATACCATGACCATCTTTAATATTAGCTTCAAAGTCAAGATCACTCCATCGCCAGCTCGCACGGGCCCAAAGTAATGACCGGCCACCAACAATATCACCTCTTATCCAGTCGAATCGTTTAGTTTCGTGATAAGGATTTTCAAGATCATTAATATAGAAGTGCTTGTTGTCAGCTCGATAAGAATAATGACGCGCCTGAATGTGACTTCTCTCCTTATCTTCGATAGTTAGTTTCATGCGATGAGGGAAGTCCCACGGGTCTTTAGTAGAGGTTGGATAATTGGGATGTTCGACAGGCTTTCCACGTTCCAACATCAAAACTTTCAATCCTTTTTCGCAAAGTTCTTTCGCCGCCCAGCCGCCACTGATGCCAGAACCAACCACGATGGCATCGTACGAGTGTTGTTCCTTAGCTTTTGTATTTATGTACATTCGATTGCATTGAGAATTTTAATATCCGAAAATCTCATACAATACCGAAAACAATTTTTGCGAAGGGTCTTTTTGAATGCTGAAAGAGGGATTTACAGGATTCGATTTATAAATTTTAATTATTCCAGAATTTAATCTGGCGAATCGTTCGATGATTTCATTCTGTGTTATATTTTTGCCCCCAATTTGTCCACCCCCTAAAAAAAAGAAATGCCAAGAGATAGAAGTATTCGCTCCGTGCTGATTATCGGCAGCGGCCCGATTGTGATCGGCCAGGCCTGTGAATTTGATTATGCTGGTTCTCAAGCCTCACGCTCACTCCGTGAAGAAGGTATTGAAGTCGTGCTGATCAATTCAAATCCGGCTACCATCATGACCGACAAAGTGACAGCCGATCACGTTTATCTAAAACCCCTCGACAAAAAATCAATCCGCGAAATTCTCGAGAAGCACAACATCGATGCTGTTTTGCCAACGATGGGTGGTCAGACTGCACTTAATCTTTGCATTGATTGCGATAAGGCCGGAATCTGGGAACATTATGGCGTAAAAATTATTGGTGTTGACATCAAGGCTATAGAGACAACGGAAGATCGCGAGAAATTCCGTTTGAAGATGCTTGAGCTTGGTGTTGGTGTTTGTAAAGGAGGAACAGCAACATCTTTCTTACAAGGAAAAGAGATTGCCCAGCAAATTGGATTTCCATTAGTAATACGTCCTTCATACACACTTGGTGGAACAGGCGGAGGATTTGTTAAAAACCCTGAAGACTTTGATGATGCATTGAACCGTGGTTTGCATGCATCACCCATCCATGAAGTACTTGTTGAGCAAAGTATCATGGGCTGGAAGGAATACGAATTAGAATTACTTCGCGATTCAAATAAAAATATAATCATCATCTGTTCGATCGAGAATTTCGATCCGATGGGTGTTCACACAGGTGACTCAATTACAGTTGCTCCTGCAATGACATTACCTGATACGGTATATCAACGTATGCGTGACCTCGCTATTAAAATGATGAATGGCATCGGACAATTTGCCGGAGGTTGCAATGTGCAGTTCTCGGTAAATCCTGAGAATGATGACATCATTGGAATTGAAATTAACCCACGCGTATCACGCTCTTCAGCACTCGCATCAAAAGCAACAGGATATCCTATCGCCAAGATCGCTGCTAAACTTGCTATCGGATATAATCTTGATGAATTAAAGAATGCTATCACTAAAACAACATCTGCGTATTTTGAGCCTGCTGTTGATTATGTGATTGTAAAAATACCACGTTGGAACTTTGATAAATTCCCTGGCGCAAATCGTCAGCTAGGTTTGCAGATGAAGTCCGTGGGTGAGGTTATGGGCATAGGCCGTAATTTCCAGGAAGCACTTCAAAAAGCATGTCAGTCACTTGAGATCAGAAGGAACGGATTGGGTGCCGATGGAAAAGAACTTACTAAGCAAGATGAGATTCTTCACAGCTTAGAAAATCCAAGCTGGAACAGAT
>DATCRE010000117.1:0-12766 GCA_036569145.1 Cyclobacteriaceae bacterium | reverse complement strand
GCAAGAAAGTCACCAAATGACTTTTTAACTTCTGATACTTCTTTCTTTGGAGGATTGCATGCCAATAGAAATATCAGAGAGGTCAGAATTAGAAATTGTCTCTTCATATTTAGGTTAATTTATCTTTAAAAGAATCAAGTATTTTATAAGAAATCAAGCAAACTTAAATAAACACACGGCTTTAAAACAAAAAACCCTTTGGTGATTAACCAAAGGGTTTGTTATATGAGATAAGTTATGTCTAGTAATTTGAACCTGCACGGATCATAGCACAGCGGAAACCAATAGTAGCTGTTGCTGAATCCTGATCAAGGTATCTTCTAGTACCAGGTGACATCCAGTATGCTACATCTTTCCATGAGCCACCTTTGTATACACGTGCTTTGTCTGTAATCAAAGATGTAAATGATTCAGGATTTTTCTCGAAATCACTGTTGTAGTTTTTAGAATCATCCAAGAAACCATCACGACGGATTGGGTTAAGATCATCAAAATCCTGATAAGACATTGGTCTGTAAACATCTTGAACCCACTCACTTACGTTACCTGCCATGTTGTACAGGCCGTAATCATTTGGAGGGAACTCATATATATAAGAGGTGATCAATGCACCATCGTTCAAGCGACCAGCAATACCGGCATAGTCACCACGACCACGTTTAAAGTTAGCTAACATAAAGCCCATTTGTTTTCCATAAGGATTACGAACAGCGTGACCATCCCATGGATAGACACGTTGGTGGGTTTGCATTTCTTCTAACCATTGTGTTCCAATCAAAGCTTGCGCAGCGTATTCCCACTCTGCTTCTGTTGGGAGCCTGTAGTTTGGAATGGCAATACCAGATTCCAAAGGAATTCTTCCGTCTGTTTCTGCATACTCTTCACCAGCTTTTTCAGCTAACTTGATGTTAACAGCTCGTGTTCTCCAAACTGAATATTTGCTCGCCTGATTCCAAGTAATACCTACAACGGGGAAGTATCTGAAACCAGGATATCTGAAATAATGATCAACATAAGGGTCGTTGAAAGCTAATTTACCAACCCAAACTGTGGTGTCAGGCAAAGCTGCCTGATAAACTTCTTGTGAAGAATCTTTGGCCAGATAATGTGTGTATTCCAACCAGTGAATGTTAGCAATTTCTGTTTCATCCATATAGAAAGAAGCAACAGAAACTGTTCTTTCAATATTATCGCGATAAGACATTACGTCCTCCTCGAATGAACCCATTATAGCACGACCTCCTTCAATGAAAATCATGTTAGGCGCTTCAGGCTGACCTTGATAAGGTTTCACCATAAAACCACCTGCATCTTCGTCATTATACGCCAAACCCGTTGCGGAACTGGCTTGTCCCGGATTTGAAGCTGTAGGTTTGCCACCTTTGCCTCCGAATAAAGAACAGGCTGTGAGGAATATAGATCCACCAACAACATAGAAGAGAACCCTGAAAAAATTCTTCATTTCAATTTCAATTTTAAATCAAATGCTAATATAAAGACATAATAACATGTTTTCCAAGCAGTAGTATGCTTTTCCTGAATGTTTGGATAAACCTAAACTTTGCTCGGTGAAATAACGAAGTCTAAGCTGAAGTATTGCAAATGGAATTATGTTTCCAATAATGGGAATGATTTTTAAGACAACCGTGTGATAACCTCGTTTAAACAGCTTTTTAATGGGATGAGTGCAGTGGCACGCTTTTTCAACTAGCATGATCAAAAAACATTATAGACCATGCTTACATTAACAGACTTCCGCGTGATGACCTTCGAAAAGAAATGTGATGTTATTACTTTCACCAGCAGCTACCTGGTGCACCGTACACTAGGGGATTGTAAAGTCTTTTTATACCATGCTGAACATTTTTATATCGAGGTTTTTTATTCTCCAAAGCATGCGAAGGTTTTAATGATTAATGCTTTCGAGAAAACGATAGGTTTAGAGCCTTATTTAGATAAAATTTCTCTTGCCGATTTAGGCGTTCTATAACTCATGACATTCGATGGAGCATGTCTATTGCTCCATCGACACTTTTTATAGCGTCGATAATCAACATTGCTCTTCCCGCAGTATCCTTTACTTTACATTGCTTGGAGTGCTGTTGAACAAATCGCAGAATAGATCCAAAGATATCAGAGTTGAAATAGCTGTCATTATTTGAGACGAAGTAGGCCCTCATCTTTTCCCCTTTCAAGCTTAGCTTTTCAAATCCAAGTTTCTCACCAAGCCATCGAAGTCTTACCGAGTTTATAAGTTCGTTGACAGAATCTGGTATTGGTCCAAATCTGTCTTTAATTTCCTGGCTGAATTTCTCAAGCTGGTCCTCGTCTTTAATATTATCCAATCGTGAATAAAGCTGAAGACGTTCCGTGGTACTGTTTACATAATTGTCGGGTATAAGAATTTCAAGATCTGTCTCTATTATACAATCCTGAACGAGCACTTTTGTTTTTGCGGAAAGTTCTGAAGCAAAGAGTTCTTTAAAATCAGTTTCTTTTAATTCCTGAATGGCATCATCAAGAATTTTATGATAGGTGTCAAAACCAAGATCATTGATAAATCCACTTTGTTCGCCACCTAATAAGTTACCGGCACCTCGAATATCAAGATCACGCATGGCCACTTTAAACCCATCACCTAACTCCGAAAATTCTTCAAGCGTTGCGAGGCGTTTACGCGAATCGGATGTTAACAAAGATGCCGGAGATGTAAGCAAGTAGCAGAATGCTTTTTTGTTTGACCGACCAACTCTACCTCTCATTTGGTGCAGGTCTGATAAGCCAAACATGTGAGCCTGGTTTATCATGATGGTGTTGGCATTCGGAATATCTAATCCTGACTCTATAATATTGGTCGAAACCAATACATCGTATTCTCCATCTATAAACTTCACCATTACTTTTTCAAGGCGGTCGCCTTCCATCTGCCCGTGAGCAATGCCTATTCGCGAATCAGGCACGAGCTTATAGATCATGTTAGCAATGGCCTCAATATCACTCACGCGATTATGAACAAAGAAAACCTGACCGCCCCGCCTTAATTCTGAACTGACAGCATCACGTACAATTTCTTCAGTGAACGTATGTAACTCCGTTGTAACTGGTTGACGATTTGGTGGAGGGGTGGCAATAATACTAAGATCTCTGGCACCCATCAATGAGAAGTGTAGCGTGCGAGGTATTGGCGTTGCTGTAAGTGTAAGAACATCAATGTTGACTCTAAGCTCTTTGAGTTTATCTTTAACCTTGACACCAAACTTTTGCTCTTCATCAATAATCAGTAAGCCCAGGTTTTTAAAGGTAATATCTTTACTCACTATGCGATGTGTACCAATCAGAATATTTACTTTTCCCTCGGCGGTATCCGCTAAAATATCTTTTATCTCTTTATCAGATTTAAATCTTGAAACGTATTCAACACGCACAGGAAAGTTTGATAATCTTTCACTAAACGTACGATGATGCTGCATGGCAAGAATAGTAGTAGGAACAAGTACAGCAACCTGTTTACCTTCTGTTGCAGCTTTAAATGCCGCACGCACAGCAACTTCAGTTTTACCAAATCCTACATCACCACAAACTAATCTGTCCATAGGATGGGGAGTCTGCATATCGCGTTTTACGTCTTCAGTAGCTTTGGCCTGATCAGGAGTATCTTCATAGAGAAATGATGATTCAAGTTCAGCTTGCAGAAAGCCATCTTCAGCAAATGCATAACCTGGTGCTGACTTGCGTTTTGCATAAAGTTCAATAAGCTCTTTGGCAATATCTTTAACGCGTTTCTTGGCTTTAGCTTTTTTATTCTCCCATTCCTGCGAACCGAGTTTGTTTACAACAGGTGGTGTACCCTCCTTGCCGCTATATTTTGATATTTTATGGAGTGCGTGAATGCTTACGTAAAGCAAATCATCGTCACGAAAAACCAATCGAATAGCTTCTTGCTCGTGTCCATTAACTTCTTTCTTCTCCAAGCCGGCAAACTTGGCAACTCCGTAGTCAATGTGTGTTACGAAATCTCCAGGCTGAAGTGCTTGTAGTTCACGCAATGTAAGGCCTTTCGATTTCGAGAATTTCTCACGCGCCTTGTAGCGATGAAAGCGTTCAAAAATTTCGTGATCGGTATAGCAAAGTAATTTTAATGTATGATCAACAAAACCCTGACGCAAAGCAAAATCCAGTGGCTGAAATTCGAGTTGTTCATTGATCTCTTCAAAAATTCCCTTGAGCCTTTCCAATTGACGGGGCATATCAGCAGCAATGAAATTACTTACCCCTTGTGTTTGATGATTATATAAATCTTCTGCCAGTAATTCGAAGTTCTTATTGAATGACGGTTGAGCAGAAGAGTGAAAGTCAAAAGCAATAAAATCATCGGCGGAAAATCTGATTCCAAATTCAATCTTGGTAAATGATTCTGTCTTCTCCTTAAAGCTTTCCGAATTATCAAAAAGTTTGTCGGGTGAGGAGATGATTTTGGTGCCACTCGCTTTTAATATTTTATCGAATGAAGCTGAAGCTTTCTCAAAACCTTTGTCAATAATATCAGCCGTGAATTGATAATCTTTAAACCAGATTCGCGTATCAGGAGAAATGAATTCTACAAACGACTGACGTTCCTCCTGCATCAATTTTGTTTGTACGTTGGGAATAACGTTTACAACTTCCAACATATCAACTGAAAGCTGTGACCCAGGATCGAATGTTCTGATACTATCTACCTCGTCGCCAAACAACTCAATACGATATGGTAATTCATAGGCAAAAGAGAACACATCAATGATACCACCCCGCACCGCAAACTGTCCGGCTTCATATACAAAATCTGTTTTCTCAAAATCATAATTGTGAAGAAACTCTTCCAGAAAACTTATATCAAGTTTCTCATGAATTTTGATGGAGAATGTATTTGAAGCAAGAGCTTTTTTATTAATAACCTTTTCTATTAAAGCCTCTCCGTATGTTATAATAATCTCTGGCTTCTTTTTATTTGCCAGGCGATTAAGAACTTCGGCACGCATTAACACATTTGCATTCTCTACCTCCTCATATTCATAAGGCCGTTTATAAGACATGGGGAAAAGAAATATTTCATGCCCCAAAAGATTCTGCAGGTCGTTCTGAAAATAGAATGCTTCCTCACGATCCTGAAGAACTACTAGATAATCTTGTGGTTGAATTTTAAAGATTGATGCCAAAAGCACAGCATCAAGACTGCCAGATAAACCTCTAAGACGGATATTCTTTTTGGTGGGCGTTTTTATCCCTGCAGCTACGGTCTTTATCAAACCATCTGCTGAGTAAATTGTTAGAAAATCAGCTGCCCTCACAATACTTTCCAGGTGTTTCTGCGGTACTTAATTATAAGCTTGTAACGCAAGGGTTGCAAAGATAAGATTGCGCCCATTCGCATTGCAATCATCAATCAAATAAAATTGTATTATTTTTAAGTATGCATCCAATACGATTACTCTTTCTAATGCTAAGCATAACCGCTCTTGCATTTATGTTGTATGGCCTCTACGAGCCTTGGGTAATGCTTTGGTGGGAAGATGTTCAGAACAGAAGAAAAGTAATTAAGTTGTATGGAAGCGTTGCATTGTTTAGTTATACGTTATATTGGCTCTTGATATTTTTTTAAACCATTATGAAGAAGATTGCTGGCTTTACACTTGTCCTTTTTATAGTTGCTCTTGAGGTGTCGTGCTCAACACCTCCAAAACAAGAATCAACTCAGGTACCGGATAACATTCCGCCGATGCCTGTTGCTGAAAATGTTACTACCGAACTTCCTAAACTAAATCTTACAAACCTGGATGGCACTCATCTTGATATGTCTGTTATGATAGGTAAGAGAATTATCTTTATTCTTTTCCAGCCCGACTGTGATCATTGTCAGAACGAGGCTAAACAAATCAGCACACGTATACCTGCATTCAGTAAATACGAAGTATATTTTCTCTCATCTGCCCCCATAAAAGAAATCGAAAAGTTTTCTGTTACTTATAAGTTAAACACAACAAAGAATTTTCACTTTGCTAACACCGATGTTCAGGGTGTAATTGATTCATTCGGGCCAATTCCTGCTCCTTCTATTTTTGTTTATTCTGAAGATGGTAAACAGGTTAATAAATTTGAAGGAGAGATGGAGCTTGATGTGGTTATCAAATATTTGTAAGTCTTATTTTACTCGGGATGCAACAACGAGATATTTCTGATTAATACCATTAAAGCCAATCAGAAATTTATCTCCACCATCCTTCAAGCGGGTTTTCTTTTTTAATTCTTCTACAGTTAACTGATAATTTCGGGTTGTGATATTGACTTTGCCTTCAGGAAAATATTGCTTCAACATTTTTTCTTCTGGCTTTACAAATGCTTCTATTCTGAAAATTCGGCCTGGAAAATCTTCCATTAAAGTCTGTGAGGTATATAGATGAGTGTTCGTGTGAATTTTTGATAATGTAAATCTTTCACTCAATATTTTAAATGCACCAGCTTTAAGAATAGATGCATTGGGTTCATATAAAAATTGTAATGGATCAGAAAGATTGGCTGATGAAGCTTGCTCATCCGAAAACGTAAATGAAAACAGATCCTGTCGTTCTTCCTTTATGATATTGATTGCTTTTATAACAGGCGTATCTCTAAAGCCTTTTACACAAGAGAACAACACCTCTTTGCATTCATTGTCAACAGATACAACGATAATATCTTTTACAAAGCTTAGTTCTTTCAATCCCTGGTGGAGATCAAGCAATGGCGATGTTTTTACTAATAATGAATCTGTTCTTTCAAAAATAGTTTTTTGAAGAGTTGTTATATCCGGAATACAGTCGGCCAGTTTATATACTTTCTGGTTTGCATTTCGTCTTGATGGATCTATGAATATCAAATCATAATGTCGCTTATCCTGATCAAGAAATTCTTCAGCAGTACAATTTATGTGTTCTATATTTTTTGCTCCCAAAACATGATGATTATGTCTGGTAATCATGAGAAGATCTGTATCAGGCTCAACATAGGTTGCATTCTCGAATTGCTTACTCAGATAATAAGTATCAACACCAAAACCACCTGTCAGATCAAGCATGTTCATGCCTTTTGCTATGTGCTGAGATTTTACTTTAGCTGTTGCTTCAGAAGAACATTGTTCCAGATTTAAGCCTGGCGGATATAATATTCCCGGAGTTTTATAATACTGCGGAAGTTTGAATTTTGCTTTTGATCTCCCATTAATCTGTTCAACAATTAACGATGTCTTGAGTCCTTCAATAGAACTGTGCTTCAGTAACAATGTTTTAACATCATCATGCTCATGTTCATAAATAAAACTCTGAATAGCCGGGCTAAGCAGCTGTTGAATAAGATCAATAGACATTGATACAAGTTGCAAAATTGCCAGAACTAAAACCTATTTCTCAACAGGTTTCGTGCGGTAGTGCAGTTGAATATTACGAAGTGCAGCTACAAGGCCAAGTCCTTGCGCGAATAATAATACAGGCTCAAAGTTTGCAAGATCAGCGGCATAGATAATTACCATGAGCGATCCAATAACAGTCATAATCCAGAAGCCAAGTGGCAGAATGGAAGTCTTTGTTTTCTCAGCATAATACCACTGATAAATAAAGCGAAAGTTAAGTAACAACTGGCCCACAGCTCCGCAAAAAACAACAGGCTGAAGAAAACTGCTGAAGTGAAAATCTGCTGATAACATTGATGAGCGCATAAACATCCACACTAATGAAAGAAGAGGAATAACGATAGCACTAACTCTGAAGTATGATGGCATAGGTGACCATGCGTCTTCAAGTTGAAGGTTACGAATGGTTATAATATAGGCCAGGGCTTGACCTAATATGATTACAAAATCATTTTGAAGTATTCCATATACAAGGAATAGAAAATTGGCAACAACACTAATTTGCCAATAGATAAGGGGTGAAACAATTTTTCCTTCTTTCTCAGACAGATACCATTGCACAAGCATGCGTATACCAAAAAGGCCTTGTGAAAAGAAGCCCACACCGTAAATCCAATATTTTTGAATAAACTCTAACATGAGGCTGCAAAGAAACTCAAAAAAATTGAGAGCAATGTTATCTCCAAAATAATTCTATAACGCAAACGAATTCAAAGCTTAAATTGCAGCATGAAAAATTTAACCTTTGACCTTATTGTGATCGGCGGTGGTGCTGCCGGCTTCTTCGGAGCCATCTGCACAGCAGAGAAAAAACCAGGGTTAAAAGTTTTGATTCTTGAAAAAACTACCAAACTATTATCCAAAGTCAGGGTTTCCGGTGGAGGAAGATGCAATGTCACAAATAATTGCTTCGAAGCTTCTGCTTTATCACGACATTATCCGCGAGGAGAGAAACCTTTGAAGCAACTCTTCAAAAGTTTTCAGGCACGTGATACCGTTGAATGGTTTCAGTCAAAAGGTGTAACCATAGTCGCTGAAGAAGATGGAAGAATGTTTCCGATTACAGATTCTTCTCAAACTATTATTGATTGCTTTTTAGCAGAAGCTAACCGTTTGAAAATACAGATTGAAATTAATGAAGGTGTTGTTGCTCTTAAGAAAGAGGAGGAGTTATTTTCAGTCATCACACAATCTGAAACAACTTATCGTACAAAGAAAATTTTAGTAGCAACAGGTGGACATGCTAATCCAAATGCTTACCAGTTTCTGGATTCGTTAGGACATACTATTATAAAACCAATTCCATCACTCTTTACCTTTAATGATTCGATTAAAGATTTTAAAGATCTGATGGGCGTAGCTGTTCAACATGCTGAGGTAAAAATTGCCGGAACGAAGCTTTCACAAACAGGACCTGTTCTGATTACACACTGGGGTCTGAGCGGACCGGCTGTTATAAAACTTTCGGCATGGGCCGCCGAACATTTGCATCAGCTTAACTATAACTTCACGGCACTGGTTAGCTGGATTGGATCTTATAAAGAGGATGACATACGAGAGTATCTTCTCAATTATAAAAAAGATCACGGCAAGCAAAAAGTGTTTTCAAATCCATTGTTTGGATTACCGCAGCGGTTGTGGTTACGACTAGTTTCATTAGCCGAAATTGAAGAGACAAAAATCTGGGCCGAACTGCCACAGAAGAATATAAATAAGCTGATGGAATTTATGATTCGATGTTCATTTCAGATTCGAGGCAAGACAACTTTCAAGGATGAGTTTGTTACTTGTGGAGGCGTTGATCTGAAAGAGATTAACCTTGAAACGATGGAGAGCAAATTGATAAAAAATATTTTCTTCGCAGGTGAAGTGACAAACGTAGATGGCGAAACCGGTGGCTATAATTTTCAAGCCGCCTGGACTACAGCTTACGTTGCTTCTTTATATATCGCTCAATAACAAATCCTGTTTATTATTTATCAGTCATAAAATATCACCAAATCATTTGCTGTAGAAATGATTTAGTGATACTCTTGACTTAGGTCGTACAGCTACTTGATTAAATCTTTCTTCACAATGAAGTAGTAAATCAAAAAGCCAAATGAAACCGCCATGGCGAATAAACCATACGGCAGTGGTGATTCTACATCTCTTGGAATGTATTCCATAATGATAAGAGAAAGTCCTGCAAAGAAAATAATCAAACCCCATTTCAATGAAGCAAATCTATTGTCTTCAGGATATTTCTTAAAGATTGCCTGGGTGTCATCATTTACAAAACCCTTGTCAATCATTTTCTTTTTCAGAATATAGTCGGTAAGGGTGCGTGTGAAGATTACCAAACCTGCCGCCAGAGTGCCGATAACCACCAGAGGCATTAAAACTTCTTTAAGTTCATGATCCATAGTATTATTGTTTTTGTATTACATTTTGATTTTATACTGCGTATGACAGCCGGGACGATACCAATGTTGCAGGTTCTGCAAAATATTTTGTGAAGATCTCTGACCTGAAAAATTCTTATCTTTTATGCAACATCACCTCTTCATCTGTTGTCTAACCGCGTGGTAATGGAAGATCAGGCGCTCGTATCAAAAGTAATAAGCGGAGACAAACAAGCCATTATGTTGTTAATTAAACGACATGAAAGGATTGTTGCGCATATGATCGGGCGGTTGATCAAGCATGAGGGTGAGCGCGAAGAACTATGCCAGGATGTGTTTCTCAGGGTTTATGAGAAGCTTCGTGAGTTTAGCTTTCAATCCAAATTATCAACATGGATTGCTACGATTGCCTATCGCTTTGCTATCAATCATTTACGCAAAAAGAAAATTCTGTTAAGCGACATTCCGGAGGAAGAAAGCTTTACGAGTCATTTTGTTGAAGATGAAAACCCGGAAAGCATAGTATCAGAACAGGATATGGATGCTTTTGTTTTGAATTTAATTGATCAGTTGCCTGTTCAATATAAAACAGTGCTTACTTTATATCATGTTGAAAGCATGAATTACAAAGAGATTGGAGAAATAACCAATATGCCTGAAGGCACAGTAAAGAATTATCTTTTTCGTGCCCGAAATTTGTTAAAAGAAAGAGTAACGAAGTATCTTGGTAAAGAAGAATTGTTATGACCCACGACGACGAATTACAACATAGGATTGAGCAAGGAGATTTTTCCTCGTTGCCTCCTGATAATATTGATGTAAAAGCTTATCAGGAAATCTTCAAGGTTTTGAATACTGCGCCAAAATATGCGTTGCCTGATAACTTCGCCAATAAAGTAGTTGCTCGCCTGGATCACCAACATAAAAGAAGTATATCTTTTGAATACTTCTGGTTTGGCTTTGGACTTATCGTGTTGATTGTATCTCTCATTGTATCACTGAGCTATACATCTTTTAAATTAGACCTTGGATTCATGAAAAGTCTTGCGCCGCTTAAACATTTATCACCATTCAAGGGTGTATTTATCTTTGGTGCATTCTTTATTCTGCTATTAAACTTCCTCGATCATCGGTTTCTTAAAAGCAAGAAGACCGTTTAATTATAAGCTAAAAATCCTGTCTTTAATAGTAGACAGGATTTTACATTCTAAGCCTTCTTGGGAGGCAATTCAAAAGCTATTGCTTCGTGTTCAAAATGTCCTTTATGTGAACCATCACAAAATGGTTTATTAGCGGAACGTCCACAGCGGCAAAGCGAAACAATGGTTCTTCCCTGCAAGCCATAGGCGTTACCCTGCATATCTACAATTTCAAAATCGCCTTCAATTTTTACTGAGCCGTTGTTGTTAATGGTAAGTTTTGTTTTCGTCATGTTTTACGATGGATTAAATATGTATTGAGGCAAAGATACTTAAATGACATACTCTTCCATCAAGATCTACTGTTTAGAAGTAAGAAGAAATTCCAAATTGGATACCATGTGTTGATGATGGTGGATTACCAAGTAGATCATGCTGTTTCATGATTTTGTAATTCAATCGTATTACAGTTTGTGACGTTGGTCTGAAACTTATTGCAGGACTCACCGCCCACATATCATCGGCAATATTCCCTCCTGTCTCTTTAAACTTTCCAACATTCCAATCGGTATACTCTAACCGACATGCAACATTAAGTACAGCATTTTCAAAACCAAATATTTCTTTTTTCAAAACAGGTTGCACTATATCAACGAAACCACCTCGCTGCTGGCTGCCATATTGTTGTGTAAATGTGGTTGGCACATCAACTATCACCCACGCCCATTCACCCACAATGCGTGTATTTACTTTTGGAATTTTTGTATTGAAATCTACTGCTATCACTTCAACGCGTCTTTTACGATCCAATACTATTCCATCGTCTTTGTACTTATTGTAAACTCCTCCCATGTACGAAATGCCTATCTCACCGATCTTATTATTTCGCGCTGAGATTTTTGATGTCACTAATGGTTCTCCATTACTACTCTCATCGAAGCGTTCAGCATTGGCTTTAGATGCCGGTAGAAAAGTTTTATTCTGTGTGTTGTTGATAATGTTATCGTCAAATCCATTGGTGAGATAAAATTCATAACCGAAACCCCAGTCTCTGGTATAGTGCCTTCCATACAATCCGAAACCTACTGTACTCCATGTAGCAGGTAACATTTGAGTCATGGCAACGGGTCTATCTATAAACTCCCATTTAGGCCCATCATGATTTTGATTGAAGGCCCCGATAGGATTCATCACAACGCCTCCACGCAAGTTCAGTAAAGAATGAAACGAAAAATCAAGGGAGGCAAATTCAATGTTTACTTCGCGGCCACCTTCTTCAAATTCAATCTCCGAGAGAAACTTTATCTTTCTATGAATAGCAGAAGCCAGGAACATCGTTAGCCTGGGTAGTCGAAAGCTATGACCTTCAGTCGTACCATTCTCGCCTATGAAAGAGTAATCGGCTTCAACATAACCACCAACAGCTACAGGCACTTTACTCACCGAAAGAAAAGGACGATTATAAATTGCATCCATATTCATGGCTTTTGTATATGAAGTATCTTTTGGTATTCGCTTGAAAAGTGTTGAATCAACCTGGGCGACTGCGATATTCTTTGCAAGGAAGGTAAGCAGGATTATAATGTAGAATTTCTTCATTGGAGTCTGATTTTTAATTTGTTGTCGGCAATAGTAGTTGAGAACGTTCTTAGCGCTTTATCGGCAGGACCATTTTGTACTTCTCCGTTTATCTTAAATTCACTTCCGTGAGCAGGACATTGAAGTCTGTCGCCAAAAACATGAAGTTCTGTACCTTGATGGGTGCATTGCATCCAAAGCGCATGATAGATCTCAGGTGAGATACGATATACACAGATTGGAAA
>DATCRE010000116.1:0-11130 GCA_036569145.1 Cyclobacteriaceae bacterium | reverse complement strand
AATGTATGATAAGAGCATCTACGCCCGCAAGAAAGGATATACGGTTGAAGTTGTGAAGGCTGCAGGAGTGCAGTAAGAAGCTTGACAATAAAGAAATAAAAATACCCCTGGTTAGAATAAAATAATCAGGGGTATTTTTTTATTGGTAATCACGGACACAATTCTGTGCATTCAATATGCTACTGACTTACTTCTATGTTGGTATTTCAAAAGTCTTTGAGAATTTTTGCAAAGCTGCTACCAGATTGATTCTGGATCTTTATCATATATAAGCCAGGTGAGAGATTGCTTCCTACCTTAACAGTTTCTTCAGCATCACCTTTTCCGACAACAGCTCCGGCTTCGTTATAGATGGTGTAACTGAATTTACCTTTACCCTTAATAACAACTTCTTTTACAAAGGGATTAGGGTAGCAATAAAATGTTCCAACATTTTCCTTCTCAATTCCTGTTACCACCACCACGGGGTATTTTAGCGGCGCCTCCCATATACCACGCCCATAAGTAGAAACACGAATTTTACTGGTGGGTTTATAGATCTCAATATCTGTTACACGTGCATGTGCCAGGTCTTTGAAATAAGGTGTCCATGATGACATGGTGTTGTTACGATAGTATACACCAACATCACATCCTGCATACAATTCATCTAGTTTACTGCCGGTACCAGGTACAATACGAATACAGTTTGCTGGTAAGTTGGGGAGTCCCGCAGAATAATTATTCCACGTTGTGCCACCATCAGTCGATTCAAATATTTTTAAATTTTCAGTGTATCCTGAGAATGTAACCCAAACATGTTTTGGATCAGCATCATCTACCGATAAACCTGTCATAGCAGCTATGTCGACTGGTAGTCCTGCTGTAATATCCTTCCATACAGTACCTGCAGTGGTTGTAACAAACAGCTCATTATACCGGCAGGCATATACTACTTTGTTATCAGATGGCGCTACATGTATGTCTACCATTGTGCCATCGTTTGGAATTGTACCCATCTGAGTCCAGTTCGTGCCACGGTTAGTAGATCTGAACACCTGGGAGTAACCAGCCCATAGTGTTGCAGCATCTATAGGATCTTGCTGCCACGGTGCTACCCATGCAGCTTGCCCGGTAAGACCTGTAACAATTCCTGTAAACGTAACTCCACCATTCACTGAGCGGTTGTAAGCACCAAAGTATACCGATCCGTACATAACATTGCTATTCGCGCGATCTATAAAGCAATCCATACCATCACCTCCAAGCACTTGTGAGTATGTGCCAACATTGTGTATGATTGTTGCTCCATCCTGATGTCCGGAAATCATAATATCAGGATTAGTTGATGACATGCTGAATTTATAGATCTGTTGTACCGATACATTATCCTGATTAATGGCCGACCAGCATGTTCCTGCATTAACAGTTTTATATATGCCGCCATCACATGCAGCAAATGCGTTTGTGCTGCTGCCAGGCACAAACTCAACATAATGTATATCCCAATGCATTTCCAGGTTGGTATCATCACAATCACTTGTGGCTACAACCCAGGTGGTTCCTCCATCTGTAGAGCGGCATGCGCGTACACCTGAAGAAATAATAGCATCAGCATCAACAGAAGAAACAGTCAGTCCCTGATCATACCACGATTGCCCGCCAGAACCTGCATCAAGATTATACCCTAAAATATTTGGCGAGTTAGCGCGAAGTGCAAAATTCAATCCGCTGTCGGTTGATCTGTAAAAGCCAAGAAAATCATTCTTATCGTTATTGCTGTATAATACATAAACATAGTCACTATTTGCTGGTGTTACGGCCAGCGATGTACGACCAATGTTTGTTGTTGGTAATGCACTGGTAATCGTTGTCCATGTTACGCCACCGTCAGCCGAGCGATAGAAATTGTTGCCGGTCGCATATAGTATACTGGCATCTCCGGGTTTGAATTCTGCGTCATACAGAACCTCCGATGAAAGAGTCTTTTCCCACGACGTGCCTCCATCAGTTGAACGATATATGCCATCACTTGCTGCCACAATAATGATCTGCGTATTCTCAGGATTTACAAGCACGCGTGATATCTTAGGTGAGGAACTGACATCCCATGCAAGCCCGGTTTCATTCCATGTTAAACCAGCATCTGTTGATTTAAGAACACCAATGCTTCGGGTATCTCCACCATCAAAGTCACCAGTAGCCAGGTATAATATATTTGTGTTGCTGGGGTCAATCGCCAGATCTGAGCATCCGATGATTGAAAGATAATCTGTATTGGTTCGCCATTCCACACCTCCATTGACAGACTTCCAAAGTCCGCCACCGGGAGATCCTGCATAAACTATATTTGTGTTGGAAGGATCAATGCGGATAAAATTCATTCGCCCTGCATTTCTTCCCTGCATGTTAGAGCCCGGAGGGCCTACAAAATGCCATGAAGTATCCGCAGTTGCTTCTGCCATACGTGCCGAGTTATAATACATTGACTGAAGTTCTGGCGTGCGTTGAACATATTCCATGTAACGCTCATAAGTAGAAGATGGTAGTGTTATATCACCACTTGGATATACGCGCGGCTCCATAAAATTTTCCCATCGCTTGTAATGAAGGTATGCGTTTTCTTTTTCTTCCTCTTCTTCACGGGACTCTTCGCGCAAGCGCTTTCGCAATGCAACGGCAGGCTTAAGAGTTCTGCCGTACTTTTTCTTTAGTGCCGGCCCAACAGATTTTTGTATCTCATAAAAATTCTTTGTGGTAGTGCCTTGTAGAAATTTCAACTGCTGAGCCTTTGAACTTGAAATGCATACTAAAAGAAAAACTATAAATACTACTGGGTATTTTGAAAAAAACATTCTCATGATCGTTAATTTTTTAAGACATAAAATCACTCTTGTAAGAAAGAAATTACTGTTCACTTTCAATAAAGTTCCTGGTATACAGTCTCGTGGTCAATACGATTAATTCCCGAGATTACACCATTCTGATAAAATTCTATCAGGAAAATAATATTACTCCACTGTAATCCTTAGTTTCAGCTTGGCAATGTTGCCGTCCCGATCAGTTATCACGAACGACCACTCTTCTGTTCCTGCCTGGTTGCGCACAGAAAATGTGTAATCTTTATTATAATTTTTTTCGTCGCTTCCCGAAAGTGAAAAAGTTTGTTTGGTTGTAGTGCTCTGGGCGCCATCATAAGCATAACTGATGTTATATGTTTTCATATCATCTTCTTTCTTCTTTGCAATGATACCTACCGTTAGCGTGGCTCCTTTTGCCACGGTTGTATCACTTGATGTGTAATTGCTTCCTGTCTTATATTCGATGGAAGGTGGCACGTGCTTATCACATGCCCATACCAGAACTGCGATTGCTGAAAGAATGATTGCAAGTAAATTTGTTTTCATAGTATATTAAAAGTTAAAATTTATACCCAGTACCAACGATCTGCCCATATTGCTAATGCCATAATATTTAAACCTTGACAGGTGATCGTAATAATTTTTGTTTAACAGGTTGTTGCCTACGAGTGAAAGATTATACCTGGTCCATCGCACATTTATGCCTGCATGTATCAGCATGTATCCCTTCGTGGATGTTTCAAATTCTGCAGGGCGATTCTGATTGAATACATACGCTGCTCCAACTTTTATTATAGCATTACTTAATCTCCCGGATGATTGAAAAGTTTGCTTTAGTTCTGATGAAATTTTATTGGCGGGAATAAACGGCAAAGGTTCGCCATTACTTTTTTGTGCTTTTATATAACTATACGAAACGTTCCAATCAGCTCTTGTGGCAGGAAGATTCCAGTCTGCTGATAATTCTCCTCCCTGAATGATGGCATTAGTTTGCTGAAAATGATATATGTTAAATCCATAATACTCAGTGCCTGTTGGAGCGAGGTAAATAAAATTATGGAAATAGTTATTGTACACGGATGCCGACACTTGTAAAGAAGATGCTGTATAAATTACTGACCCTTCCACATTAACATTCTGTTCAATCTTTGCATTGCTCATTCCTATCTCCCATCGCATGGTACCTTCATGTAAACCATTGCTCGAAAGCTCAGCAAGATTACCGGGTCTATAGCCTGAAGATGTATTTACTTTTAAACACAAGTTCTTCGTTGTGTTGTGTGCTGCTCCCAGTGAAAAATTATAAGCATTATAAAATTTTGTAAACGGTACTATTTCTTGTGTGGGGCTATCATTTCCAGGTATGTTGAGTGATTTTGTTTTAAACGTTTCTATAAATTTTTTATCGTAGCGAAGGCCAGTCTCCAGCAGCCATTTACGTTGATGAAGTTTATAATAACTGAAAGCCGAAGCTTCTCCGTTGAAGGCATCGGGAATAATTATTCTGCCACCAAAATTTGTGTTTGACTGAAAAAGCATACTGCCACCGTATGTCCACTCTCCTGAAGATCCAACCGGTCTGGTGATTTGCAAAAGTGTATTAACAGAATTCAATAACATGGAAAGACTTATTCCGCCACCTCCTTCATCTTCCATGCGCAGGTTAGAGGTTGCACCGATATTGAATTTGATCTCATTGTTATTTTTGAAATATGTGTTTTCACTTCCGGCCTGAATGAATGATACGATGTGATGCGGTCCGTCGAATGAACGGCTTAGCCTGTTGTCTTTTTCTTTTCTCGACAAAGAATCGAACACAAAACCAAACAAGCTGTGAGAAGCCATAATATTAAATACATGCGTACTGCTCTCATTTGTTTTTCCCCAGGCGGCTTTTACGTTATATGAAGCAAACCGCGAGTTGAGAACGCGATTGTTTTTTCCATCACTATAATCTGCATGATTATCTAAGCCTGCCCTGAATTTTCTCCACCTGTTTTTCTCTGATTTTTTAAAACCATAATTCAATGAAACACCATACGTATTGGAATAAACCCGCATGTTGAAATCGTTAAGCTGTGAGTTGAGTGATGCTGGTCGCTCTTCAATGATATTCACTACACCACCCATAGCATCAGACCCATATAAAACAGAAGCTGGTCCGCGTATAATTTCAATCCGGTCCACACCAATATCACTCAGACCAAGACCATGCTCGTCTTGCCATTGTTGATTATCGAAGCGAAGTCCATTTACATTCACCTGAATTCTGTTTCCATAGAGCCCGCGAATAACAGGTTTAGATATACCAACACCTGTTGTAAGCTGACTTACTCCAGGAATTTTTGTAAGTGCATCTGAGATGCTGAAGGCTCCGATTTGATTTAACTGATCTCGGGTGAGCTGTGCAATATTAAAAGTCGTTTCACCTGGCGCCAATGATCTTGTTCCCGTCACGACAACCTCTCTTACATAAAAAAAAGATGGCTCAAGCTTTACCTGTATAACAGAGTCATGTGAAATATTGACGTATAGAAATTTTGTTTGATAACCGAGATGAGAAATCTCGATCAACTGCTTACCGGATGGAATAAGAGAAATCTTAAACTTTCCTCCATCTTGTGCACATAGACCACGGTTTAATTCGGGCAGAAATATAGAAGCACTGAGCAAGCCTTCATTGCTTTTCGAATCGGTTACTGTTCCTGAAATGCTATGTTGACTCTTCGCTGGTAAGGTTGCCAACATGAAGATAAGAAGTAAAACAATAATGCATCCTACACCTGATCTGAATGAATGGAGCCACGACAGATTATAGTTAGTGACTTCATGTTCAAAGAATGATACCTGAATTCTCAATAACATATCATTCCCTCGTTACGCTCTATGCTAAACATTGTCATTAACACTACTTTAATCCTGCATTCAACACCATTACAGAAAGCTTGTAATATATACGTTCCGCAATAGCTACACAACTCGCAACAACATCGCATTGATAATGATCAACGATGAAAACGTTTTATTTCAAACCAGAGAAAGATTTCATTTCAGAAAAAATATTCGTTGTGTAAACAAATGATCGGTGGCTGTTGAAATCCTGAAAAGATTATACTTACTTTCGATTCAGTATAAATACCTAATATCAACTCTAAGATTTTACCGATACGAAATGAATCACCTGATCATCATATTGAAGTCATCTGTTGAGGAAACTATAGCGCTATGAAAGAATTCTACAAAGAGATTTTTGAATATCACCATCATTACAACCAGAAACTTATTGATGAGATCACTACACATTTTAAAGTATTGCCAGAGAGAACATTTCCGCTGTTCTGTCATGTATTAAATGCACATCATATCTGGAATTCAAGATTGTTAGGAATACCAAATTCTTTTACCGTACAACAAGTTCATGCGTTAAGCGATTGTACATCTATTGACGATACTAACTATGCTACCACACTTCGCATCCTTGATGATGTTGACTTCAACAAAATGATTACCTACAAGACTTCTGCGGGAGTAGAATTCACATCGCGTGCGAATGATATTTTATTTCATGTAAACAATCATTCAACGCATCATAAAGCGCAGATTGTTTCCGATTTCAGGCAGAAGGATATTGCACCCATTGCGCTGGATTACATCTGGTATAAACGATAAAATGAAACGACTACACTATTCACTTCTCAATGAAGTTACAGGATTAACACGGGCGGCCTTCCAGGTTTCATAGCTCACCGTTAATAAGGTAATCAACAACAATCCACATAAACTTCCACCAAAAACTATAGGACTAAGATCTGAACGATACACAAAATCTTTGAGCCAGTTATCGGCCAGGAAATAAGCTGCAGGTAACGCAATGACACTTGCTACTATAAATATTTTAATGAACACCCATGCGAACATGGATACAACCTGTTGTATGGATGCGCCTAATACTTTTCGGATACCGACTTCTTTTGTTTTTTGCTCTGCCGTGTATGAGGCTAATCCAAAAACGCCGAGTATTGTTATGAGAATGGCAAGCACAGCAAAGCTCGTTGCCAACGATGACACTCTGCGCTCCGCAACATACATGCGGTTAAACTCATCGCTTACAAACCAATAATCAAAACCGATACCCGGATAAATCTCTTTCCATTTCTTTTCGATGGAACTGATCTTCTCCTGAAATTTACCTGCAGGAAGTTTTATATACGCTATCTTATCGATTGGATGCAAATGCGGATTAAGTATTAACGGCTCTATAGCCTGGTGCATTGATCTGAATGGAAAATCTTTCACCACACCAATAACTTTATAACTTCTGTTTTGATCTCTGATATCAACAACAGTCGCCCCCATAACTTTATCAATAGGTTGGTTGATAGCTTTAACAGCGGCTTCATTTAAGATCACCGTTGTGGAGTCGCTTACATTGGCAGGATCAAAATCGCGACCCGCTACAAATTCAAGTTCGTATGTTTTGGCAAAATCAAATTCAACGTTAAGCTGATTCCATTGTAGATTCTTGTCAAGTAATTCGGGGAACTTTACTTCCGTACCAATCCATCCAAAGAAATTCAAGCGAGGTAAATGATTGGCCATCGTTACGTGTTCAATCTCGGGATCTTGTAAAACAGATTGCTTGAAGGCAGCAAACTTATTCTGAGGTGCAGTGCCTCCATAACGAATGGAAAGCAACTGACTACCTTTCGCATTCAACTTTGTATTCTGCATGTGCTCCATCTGCCTGACAATAACAAATGTTGATATGATAAGCACTAATGAAACTGTATATTGAATAGTAACAAGACTCTTGCGAAAAACTTCTGCGCCTGTGCCTTTAGCAAGTTGTCCCTTCAACACTTCTGCCGGCCTGAACGACGACAGGTAAATAGCAGGATAACTTCCTGAGATAAAAGCCATGAATATAACTATGCCTAATACAATAGCGATCATGTACGGATCAAGTAACGATGTTAATGTAAAAGTTTTATGTGCCAGTTGATTGAAGGGCTGAAGGAAAATGATTACCAATAAAATAGCCAGAACTAATGAACCGATTGTCATTAGCGCTGATTCATAAAAAAATTGTTTGGCTATCTCTGAGCGCCTGCTGCCAAGTGATTTGCGTAAGCCTACTTCTTTTGCCCTGCGCGCTGAGCGTGCCGTTGCCAGGTTCATATAATTTATGCAGGCTATAACAAGAATAAGTATTGCGACAGAACTGAAGATGGCCAGGTATTTTTTGTCGCCTTGAGCATTATCATTTTCCCATAAATTTTTCTGATCAAAGTGCAGATCTGAAAGTGGTGTGAGAAATGCTTTTAGTTTCCAGCCCTGCGCTACAAAACCCGAATCTGCCTGAGCCATTTCATTTGATACTTTGGCCAATGCCGTTTCAATAGCCTTCATATCAGCACCATGCTTAACGACAATGTAATTTTCAAAGAACTCCGCATCTCTGAACTGAGTGCCTTCCATATATGCCGTAAAATCCGGAACTACACTGCGCATAGCATTTACATTCAAAATGTATTTTGGTTTAAAGTGCGAGTTAGAAGGATAATCTTTATAGACACCAGTTACTTCAACGTCAACTTCTTTACCACGTGTTGCCCAGTTATGTTTTACGGTAATGATTTGTCCGATAGGATCATCATCACCAAATAATCGCTTAGCACCTGTTTCACTGATGATCATGCTGTTTGGGTTAGCAAACATTTTATTTCTGTTACCTTTAAGAAGATCAAAAGCAACGATCTCATCAAAGCCTGGCTCGGCCCATTTTAATTCTTCGGAGAGAATGATCTTATCTTTTGCTTTGTGATGAAGCGAAGTAGGATAACCGATGTAATCAACACGCGTGCCTTTAAGAACTTCGCTGCGAGTTTCTTTTAAATATTTAACCCAATAACCTGGCGTAGATGTGTTATCAAAATTCTGACCATTGGCATTGGTGAATGTGCAACCAACCCGATAGGTATCATGATAATATGGCTGCATGGTATCGTATTGCAATTCGTCGCTTATATAAAGAAAAATAAGAATTGCACTGGCAAGACCTAATGCCAGACCTATCATGTTTAATATGGCAAATAATTTCTGACGCTTGAAATTGCGAAGGGCGATCAATATGTAGTTCCGAATCATGGTGAGGAAGGTTTGGTTGGTATGATAAGAACGCACGCCAATACAGAATATTGGTTTTAAGGTGTACTCAATTTAAATCTAATTGTTACAATGCCGATGACTTTTGTAAGCAATTAGTTTTAGAAATGATTGAAATACCGAATGGTGGGGTAGCACAACATTCCAATATCGAACATAACAGGAAGATGTATTCGAAAAGAACGCGTTAAATTGTTATTGTGATGTATGTTCAACTAACTCTTTTGGCTGGCTTGTTCATTTGAAGCATGATAAAAATAGACACTGCGGCAAAGAGATGTTTCAATGAATGGCCGCTTATTATCTGGCCAACACTATAAACATAATCATCATAGTGTTCAAAAACTTTTGCAACAACATACACTAAAATCAAACCCAGCAGTTCAATTTTAATTTGACGAGGTGTTGGGTAAATAAAAATAATAAGTGGGATGATGATCATAGGATAAAATTGTACAAGCGCATATAAGCGAAGATCACCCGCACCATGCAGTTCACCATAATACCAAGTCAGAACACTAATCACTCCGAGAATTAAAAGTGGAAGTAAAAGAAACATTCCTGCTTTATAGTTTACATAACGGCTAATAACAATCGAAAAGAATGACATGAAGGTGATCGTCATCGGTATTCTATCCCACACAAGCGAAGCGTTTGAAGGAATAAAATGATAATAGCCTGATCCTAATCCAATGCCGGCTATTCCAATACACAATATGATATAAGGTATTGATGATCGCTCCACAGGATTCTTGAAAACATCTGACTTGTACAAACCAGCAATGCCCAGGATTAAAAAAGGAAGATTGGAAATTACATTCCAGAAATTACTGATTGATAAAATTGTTCGTGTGTCAGCAAAATGATGATAGGCCTGATTCTGGGGAATGGGTGCCTGAAAAAACATCAGCACTACACAACCTAGTGTAATAGCAATGAGAAGTATTGATTTGAAAGATATTGTCAATGGTATAGGATTAACTAAAAATAAATATAAACACTTCTTTCAACCAACGTATACTAAAACAAAAATTTCTGAAACACAAAAGCCTGGCATTGCTACCAGGCTTTCGCATAAAATTAAATCAAAACTCACTTACTAATCATTACTACTGTCATTCTTTCCTCTTGATTGCTTTGTCTTTCCATCAACGGATACGGTAAATGTATTATCACAATCTCCATTACCATAATCTATGGTTATTGTTTTAGATTTGGTAATGTTAGTAATCACTTTAACACCGCTCACCGGCATGAATACTTTATTGGCTTTAATGCATGATCCCAGATAAACAAGTGGTGTTGTTATTGATACGGTATACTCATTACCATGACGATTTGTTCCGGATGCTGCGTTGGCAACTACACCAGGGCCATTAGTTACAGTGTAAGTATCTTCAGTAAGTGTATGTTCCCACTTCTTTGTTTTATTGACAGCACGTGTTGCCGTAGTGGCATCAGGCCATGTAAAAGTATGCGAAGCTTCCACATTCCAGGTTACACTAAATGGATCGAGTGTAAAGGCGGTACATGAAATTGTGCGTGTTCCTGCAATAGCAAGATCATTGATAGAATAATTATTCAATGTGATCGTGATAACAGAGCCTTCATGGAACCATAATCCACCAGTCCAATGAATAATGATTTGACCTTTTCTAACATTACCTTTTTTATCTGTGCAACCATTGGGGCCAAATGTAATGGTTACTGTTCCTGATGATTTATCATCAGACACATCAGAAAATACAACTGTTGTTCCATCACAAATGAAACGATCATCTGAAATTATTTCAACACGACCTGTAATCGACACACTACTATTCAAGGCAACGGTAGCCATGTCGTCAATCTCATCAGAGGAGGATTCTTGCGCCGATTCATTGCTTGATGTTTGAAGATTTTCGCTTGAGAACTCATCATCATTCTTGCTACACGATGAGACTATAAATGCTGCGCAAGCAAACAGCAATGCGCTAAAAATTAATTTCGCTGATTTTCTATTCTTGTTTTCCATTGTGTTAGGTGTTTGTGTTTTAATGGACTTTAGACAGTAACACAATGGCAAGGTTTAATGTACCTCAAAAAATAATCTAAGAGAATAAAAAATTTATCTCCTTATTAATAT
>DATCRE010000115.1:0-2355 GCA_036569145.1 Cyclobacteriaceae bacterium | reverse complement strand
GGCATCTTAAGATCTTCGAGCGTTAGCGCTGTTCCGTGTGGAACTGGTGTTTGTCGTTCGGCACTACGTTTATCAATGATAGGTTTAAAAGTTATATAAAGTAAGAGGAGCAGGGAAGCGATGCTTACAGGTACAGCCGTTATCCAAATGATCCAGGCCATGTCGCCGACTTCTGTAATCCATCCTGTTATTTCGCTGTAAACTAATTTTATGTTTAGTGAGACAATAATGATAGCGGCTATCCATGCTGCAATTTTAACCCACGGCTTGATAGCAAACATTCCCATCTTCTCATGATCGCTGGTGAAATGAATCAACGGTATAACAGCAAAACCCAATTGAAGGCTAAGTACCACCTGACTGAAAACCAGCATGGCACCTGTTTTTTCTTCGCCGTATAAAAGTATAACGATATAGGCAGGAATGATGGCAATCAATCGCGTGATCAATCGTCTAAGCCAGGGAGCGATACGAAGATTTAAATATCCCTCCATTACAATTTGCCCGGCTAACGTTCCTGTAATGGTTGAGCTTTGTCCTGCGGCGATGAGTGCAACACCAAACAGGATGGAGGCCCAATGTGTATTTAGCAGCGGTGTTAGAAATTTATAAGCATCCTGTATTTCAGCAATGTCGTTCATACCTGCTTTGAAAAATGTTGCCGCGGCTAATACAAGTATGGCAGCGTTAACAAAGAATGCAGCGTTCAATGCTATAGCAGAATCTATGAAGTTATATTTAATGGCTGACAGAATTCCTTTCTCATTGTTGTTGATTCTTCTGGTTTGAACCAGCGATGAATGGAGATACAGATTGTGCGGCATTACGGTTGCACCAATAATACCGATGGTGATATACAAGGCTTCTTCACCAGGCATGGAGGGAACAAACCCTTTAACAAGTTCACCCATTTCAGGTTGGGCCAGAAACATCTCAATCAAAAATGCGCCACCGATAATTCCGACAAGTGCTATGATGAAAGCTTCAATCTTGCGCATGCCGTAGCTCTGAAGTAAAAGCAGCAATAGAGTATCGAGTACCGTTAAGCTCACGCCCCATATCAGCGGAAGCCCAAAGAGAAGTTGAAGACCAATGGCCATTCCTAATACTTCGGCGAGGTCGCAGGCTGCAATAGCAATCTCTGCCAAACCCCATAGGCAAAAGTTAACTGCCGGATTATAAGTACTGCGCGATGCCTGGGCAAGATCGAGCTGGCGAACGATTCCTAATCTGGCGCTAAGACTTTGAAGCAATAATGCCATCAGGTTTGACATGAATAACACCCATATCAATGTGTATCCAAATTTACTTCCACCAGCAATATCAGTTGCCCAGTTTCCCGGGTCCATATAACCAACACTAACCAGGTAAGCAGGTCCAAGAAAAGCAAATAGCTTACGCCAGCCCGTTTTGCTTCCAGCCTCCACAGATGCATTTACTTCACTTAACGACTTATGCTGGGTTACGCTATCGGTAGTTTCCATACGTGTTTAACGTGTATCTAAAATGTTTTAAAACTTAACTGGCAACTGAAAACTAATTTCACCAGCTTAGTATACTAACATAGATTACCAAAAATAAAATTTTAGATTAATCTAAAAAATAAAGAAAACATAATTAGGGTATTATGTAACCTAAATTGAGTTTTTAAGAGGTCTAGAAGCGAATGTTGAGGGAGAATCCGGTTTGCCGGCCTAGTTGCTGGTCGTTTTCAAGAATAGGCTGAACCCTGACGTGGAGGTCAGGATTGAGGTCAAATTCTTTTAGATGGGCATCGACGTGTGCATCTACCATCTGAAGTACATACACTAAACCCATGATGATGATCATAAAATCGCGTTGTCGGCGTACTTTGTTAATGGCCGTACGGAGAACATCTTCAGAATACGGAGTTGTTTTTCCATTGAGTACATCAAACAGATAAGACTTGTATTTGGTATATAGATTTTCGTAGAAGTTAATGCTATAGGCAGTAGCGCCTAAGCCACCCCAAACCAACGGGAGCTTCCAATATTTTTTTGTATAGATCTGACCTGCGCCCGGAAAAACAGCAGCAAACAGAAGCGCTTTGCGCGGATTGTAACGCGCGGCGTACGATTTTATTAAGAGTGTGTCTTTACTTTTGTCAATGATTAACTGACTACGAGAATCACCCTTTGAGTCGTTCTTTAAAGAATCGGATGGTATCTCTTGCGCCAGGCAACCTGTTGCAGCACAAATAAAAAGTAATGTCAGTAGTCTTATCATTGCATGTGAAAGATGTCCAAAATTCTATTTAAGTCTTCAACAGACAAAAATGGAATTTTAATCTCACCTTTTTTTCCGTCACTCTTTACTACAACTCGAGTGCCAAAG
>DATCRE010000114.1:0-2279 GCA_036569145.1 Cyclobacteriaceae bacterium | reverse complement strand
CATTGGCAAATTGTAAACTGGACTTCTGACAAACAGAATGAAGACGGCGAAGTTGAATGTGTACCTGTTGAAGATGCACCACCCGGATTGTTAAAGACCGCGTTGAAGGCCACGGCACTGATTGGCAAGAGTCTGTATGGTGTTGATATGAAAGAAGTAGAGGGAAAGTATTATATTATAGAAGTAAACGATAATCCTAATATTGATTCTGGTGTTGAAGATAAAATTCTGAAAGATAAATTGTATTCAGGCATTATGGATGTATTTTTAAGTAAGATCAAATCTGAGAAATGATGCAGCCATCGCGTATCCATTTATTTCAGGCTTTCGGCGTAGAGTTAGAATATATGGTGGTTGATCGTGACACGTTACAAGTCAAGCCCATAACTGACGAATTATTAAAGCACGAGCTTGGAAGCTACGGAAGTGACTATGAGAACGGAATGGTTACATGGTCGAACGAATTGGTGCTGCATGTCATTGAATTAAAATCTACAAAGCCCGAGCATAACTTCAATGCATTGGAGAATGCTTTTGCAGAGAATATAAAAAGAATCAATGCAATCTTATCAGGATGGAATGCCATGCTCATGCCAACAGCAGCACATCCGTTTATGAATCCTGTTGCTGAGACAAAACTCTGGCCGCATGATAACAATGACGTCTATACAATCTACAACAAGATCTTTGACTGTCGCGGACATGGTTGGTCTAATCTGCAAAGCACACACTTAAATCTTCCGTTCTATGACGATGAAGAGTTTGCCAAGCTTCACGCTGCCATTCGGTTAGTGCTTCCCATTCTGCCGGCGCTTTGTGCAAGCTCTCCGATACTGGATGGTAAGCTCACGGGCATTCAGGATACAAGACTTCGATACTATAAAACAAATCAGATCAGAATTCCCTCTATCACCGGCAAAGTGATTCCCGAAGCTGTTTTCTCAAAACGTAATTACTACAATGTTGTCTATGAGAAAATCAAGAGCGACATCGCTCCTTATGATGCTGAACAAATTCTTGATCCCATCTGGGTAAACTCAAGAGGAGCCATTCCACGTTTCGACAGAGGTTCCATTGAAATCAGGGTGATGGATATTCAGGAATGTCCTGCTGCCGACATGGCTATTATCACATTAGTAATAGAAACAATAAAGGCACTGGCAACAGGTAAGTTTATCAGTATTGAAGACCAAATGAAATGGAAAACAGAAACACTTGTGACGATTCTTGATACCATAATAGAAAATGGACAACATGCCGTTATTCATCAAACAGATTATCTGAAACTTTTTGGTTCTGCAGAGCAAACAAATTCAGCTAATGTGCTGTGGCAATTTATAATGAACAGATTAATACGATCTGGCAACAGCTCACTGGAGAAATGGAAGCCTGAGCTGGATATTATTTTAAAACAGGGAACGTTGGCACAACGCATAATGAATGCTGTTGGCGCAGAGCCAACACATCAACAAATCGTTACCGTATATAAACATCTCTGTGATTGTCTTGCACAAAACAGAATGTTTATACACTAATTATGTTAGTTATGCAATGTTAGTATCGCATTGATCCACGCTAAAGCCCGGAGGGCTGATATGATTATAGTATTGTCATTGTTTTTTTTAACCCTGAAAGGGTGAAATTATGTCACTTCTTCAGAGTTCAAGCTCATCTAATTCCAGATTTCTATAATCATATCAGCCTTTCAGGCTTGTTGTTAATATCGATCTCAAGGGTGAACAGTTGGCCGTTAATAGTAATCGTACCTCGTAAATCCAAAATCGTAAATGGATTAACGCACTCCTGTATTCTTTTCTTCCCAGGTAACATCGCCATCTTTTCTGGCGTGCACTTTCATAGTTACTACAATTTCATCAGCGCCTTCAGCAAGACAAACTTGCTGTGCTTCTTTAATAACTTTCATGATCGTATCATAATCGCCTTCAATGACAGTCTCCATCGGACAAACCTCGTAGCGCAGTCCAGATTTTTTGATAACGTCGATGGCCTTGTCAATAATAGCATAAGGATGATGTGTTGCTGTGATAGGCACAATCTGGATGGCAAAGTGAATCTGATGTTTCATACATTATTTGTTAAACAAACTCATGGTACGCTCTGGGCCAATGGTGCAAAACGATAATATCATTTCGTTAGCTTGTACCATATAGGATGGTAGTTGTTCAAACTCTTCTTTGGTAAAATTGCTCAACACGTAATCTACCTGTTGCCCTTTACCGAAACTGTTACTAATACCAAAACGCAGACGTGAATAATCC
>DATCRE010000113.1:0-2592 GCA_036569145.1 Cyclobacteriaceae bacterium | reverse complement strand
AGTATTTTCTTTGGATCACAAACAGTGTCCCTGAAAAAATATATTCAGCGTGAAGACAAGTCTGGTATCATTACAGAATTTAAACGCAAGTCTCCGTCAAAAGGAGTTATCAATGCGTATGCATCCGTTGAACGAACTTCTATTGGTTATATGCAGGCCGGAGCTTCCGCATTATCGATTCTTACCGATAAACAATTCTTTGGAGGAAGCAGTGAAGATCTGATGACAGCGCGCAAGTATAATTTCTGTCCTATACTACGCAAAGATTTTACGATTGATGAATACCAGATCATCGAAGCGAAATCCATTGGGGCTGATGCCATATTACTAATAGCTGCTGCTCTTGAACCCAAACGATTAAAAGAACTTGGCGTGTTTGCAAAATCACTTGGCCTTGAGGTGTTACTCGAGGTTCATGACAAAGAAGAACTGGATGCTAACCTCAATGCTGGTGCAGACCTGATTGGAGTTAACAATAGAAGTCTTAAAACATTCGAAGTAAGCATTGAGGTATCAAAGCAACTGGCGCCATTCATTCCCAAAGAAGCTGTTAAAGTTTCGGAGAGCGGCATTTCATCACCAGAGACCATCATTGAATTAATGAAATTTGGTTATGAAGGATTTTTGATGGGCGAGAATTTCATGAAGCATAGTCAGCCTGAGAAAGAAGCGAAAGAGTTTATCGAGAAACTAAATACACTTAAAAAATAGTTTCGAGCTGTGAGCTTTGAGTTGCGAGCAGGTATTACTCGTAGCTCAAAGCTCGCAACTCAAAGCTTGAAAGAAAATGATTGCAACCAATAAAATAAAGCTCAAGGTCTGCGGAATGCGTGATGCCGAAAACATTATGCAGGTAGCGTTGTGCCAACCGGATTACATGGGTTTTATCTTTTATGAGAAGTCACCACGATTTGTTGGAACAAACTTTCAGGTTCCTGGTGCTTTTTCGCCATCTATAAAACGGGTAGGAGTATTCGTTAATGAAGAATCTCAGACTGTTCTCAAACACAGTAAGGCCCTGAAGCTTGATTACGTCCAGTTACATGGAAAAGAAAGTGAAGAGCAATGCAACCAATTCAAAGACGCCGGCATTGGTGTGATCAAAGTATTTTCGGTGGATGATGCTTTTGATTTCACAGTAACAAAACCATACAAAGATTATGTTGATTTTTTTCTTTTCGACACGAAAGGGAAATACCACGGAGGCAATGCCGTAACGTTCAACTGGTCTATTCTGAAAAATTACGACCAGGAGATTCCATTCTTCCTAAGCGGTGGAATTAATCCAGACAATGTTTCGGGTATAGCAGAGCTGAAAGAAATGAACATACATGCACTGGATATTAACAGCGGTGTCGAGATTACACCCGGTGTTAAGGACGTGCATAAAATTAAATTGATCAATGATATTTTAAGAACATTATAAACAAACACATGACTATGAAATATTCAGTCGATGAACGTGGATATTACGGACAATTTGGAGGAGCCTACATTCCTGAAATGCTCTATCCTAATGTTGAAGAGTTACGCAATAGCTATCTATCTATTATTACTGATCCAGGCTTTCAACATGATTTCAATAAGCTATTGAAAGATTATGTTGGCAGACCGACGCCACTCTACTTTGCCAAACGCTTATCTGAAAAGTATAAAACAAAGATCTATTTGAAGCGCGAAGATCTTTGTCACACAGGAGCGCACAAGGTGAACAATACAATCGGACAAATTCTGCTCGCGCGCAGGCTTGGTAAAACCAAAATCATAGCAGAGACTGGTGCAGGTCAGCATGGCGTGGCAACGGCCACCGTATGTGCATTAATGGGTATGGAATGTACTGTATTCATGGGTAAGATCGATATGGAACGCCAGAAGCCAAACGTAGAACGTATGCGTATTCTCGGTGCCAAAGTTGTACCAGCATTGAGTGGCAGCATGACATTAAAAGATGCCACCAATGAAGCCATTCGCCACTGGATTAATAACCCGACGGATACACACTATATCATTGGTTCTGTCATCGGCCCACATCCTTATCCTGATATGGTCGCGCGTTTTCAATCTGTTATCAGTGCAGAGATCAAGAAACAATTGCAGGAAGAAATTGGAAATCCTTTTCCGGATTATGTGCTTGCCTGTGTAGGAGGTGGTAGTAATGCAGCAGGAGCATTCTATCATTTTCTTGATGACGAACATGTAAACCTTGTAGGCGTTGAAGCTGCAGGTAAAGGAGTTAATTCAGGAGAGTCTGCCGCTACAACAGCATTAGGTAAAGTAGGTGTTCTTCACGGAAGTAAAATGTTGCTAATGCAAACACCCGATGGCCAAGTGGTAGAACCACATTCTATTTCAGCAGGATTGGATTATCCCGGCATCGGACCCATCCATGCTAACTTGTTTGAAGTTGGTCGCGCAAAATTTGTAAGCGCTACTGATGATGAATCGATGGCAGCAGGTATTGAACTTGGACGTCTCGAAGGAATTATTCCGGCAATTGAATCGGCACATGCATTGGCAGCACTAAGTCAATTTGAATTTGATCAGGATGATGTGGTAGTCGTTAACCTGTCAGGTCGTGGAGATAAAGATCTG
>DATCRE010000112.1:0-9557 GCA_036569145.1 Cyclobacteriaceae bacterium | reverse complement strand
CTTAGCAGTGGCAATAGCCTCACTCACTTTTGGAACAGTCTGTCCAATCAAACCAAACTCCTTCGCTTTTTCAGATAACGTCAATGCATCCATCGCCCGCGGAATATCTGCCTGGCAAAAATAGTAGTGTGCCTCCTTTGGTAATAATGATAAGACCTTGCTGATATCTTTATCCTTAACCATACCTAACACAACATGAAGCGTTGCATATTTTTGCTGGCGAATCTGCTTCACTACTTCCTGGATGCCATCAACGTTATGCCCGGTATCACAAATCATCAATGGCCTATCACCAAGTTTTTGCCAACGACCTTTAAGTTTTGTGTTCGTAATAACATGAAGCAGTCCTTGCTTTACATGTCCATCGTTAATCACAAAGCCACCAGATCTCAATACTTCTATTGACTTCAGTACACCGGGAAGATTTTTACGTTGATAAGTTCCCTGTAACGGAAGTGCTATGTTCTTCAATATGATATTTTCATTCTTGTAAACAGTAAACATCAGTGTTCCGTCTACATACTCCTCCTCCACTCTGATCTCATCACTGGCAAAATGAATTGGTGCTATCTCTTCCTGTGCTTTTGATGTAAATACTTTTTCTACAGATGATTGACGTTCACTAATGACAACGGGAACCTGGCTCTTAATAATGCCTGCTTTCTCAAAGGCTATCTTCTCGAGTGTATCACCAAGCAAATCCATGTGATCCCATCCTATGTTAGTAATCACAGAGAGCACCGGTGTAATGATGTTTGTAGAGTCAAGTCTGCCGCCAAGTCCCACTTCTATAACGGCTACATCTACATTGTTCTGCGCATAATAATCGAAAGCCAATGCAACGGTTATTTCAAAGAAGGATGGTTTGATCTCTTCAATCACCGGCTTAATGCGATTTACAAAATCGACTACAAAATCTTTCGAGATCTCTTCACCATTAATGCGAATGCGTTCGCTGAAATCTTTAAGATGTGGTGAAGTATAAAGGCCTGTCTTGTAGCCTGCTTCCTGTAAGATGGAGGCAAGCATGTGCGAGGTGCTTCCCTTACCATTAGTTCCTCCAACATGAATGGATTTAAATTTGTATTGAGGGTTACCCAACGCTTCACATAACTGAATAGTGTTAGCCAGCGATGGTCTAAAAGCTATAGCCCCAACCCGTTGAAAGATGGGCAGGTTTGCATAGAGATAATCGATGGCTTCCTGGTAGCTTTTTAACACGGCACGAAATTCTTAATATCGGCCAAGAAAGCAAAATGATGTATGATTTTATTGAGGATTAAAGCCCGAGTTCCTGCCGGGGTATTTTAAACTGGTCAGCACTCATTTTAAGAATAGCGAGTACTTCCTGGTAGGCTATGATTTTGGCTTCGATATAACTTAATTCTTCAGGCTCAGCAAAGTTCTTGCGCTGCTGAAGTTCGCTTAGATTTTCATGTAAGGAGATGAGCACATCATGTATGAACTCTACATGCCGATCCATGGGTATGGGGCTATTTAGATCTTATAACAAAGGTGATCTTACCAGTAGATACTTCCGGTACGTTGGTTCCTGTTTTTATGAAAGAAAGTTTCTCAACCGACTTACGACAAATTTGTTCCGCTTCAGCGCTGATGCTTCTTTCAAGAGTTTTGATAGAGAGGATATCACCGTTCTCATCGACTTTTATTTCGAAGACAACACGTCCTGATTCGCTTGTAGAAATTACCGGATTGGGTCTATCATCCCATTGCCAGCCTGATATGTCAAGACTTGATCCACCGTTTCCGTTGCCACCATTACCAGGTGTTCCATATAAGGCCTTACCTTTTTCATTACCATTAGGATTACCTTTGTCCCCGGTTTTACCAACATCATCTCCCTGGTTGCCGGGCTTACCTGCACGATCACTGGTAGATTTATCATTTGATGTAGTGGTGGTCGCTGGTTTATAAACTGCTGCAGGTTTTTCTACAACTACTTCTTTAGGTTTTTCTACAACCGGTTTCTTCTCTTCTTCTTTCTTATTCTCCTTTACGGTTACAGGGCTTTCTTCATCTTTGGAAGTAACAACTTTTTCAGTTTCAACTTTGGCAGTTTCTTTTACTTCCTGGGGAGTTGTTTCCTCTGGCTGTTTTTGCTCTTCTGGTTTCGGTTCAGCTTCTTCCGTTGCTTTTGCTTTCTCAGAACCAATTGGCGCTGTCGGCTGCTCGTCACCGCTGCCCTCATTATCAAAACCCAGTGCAAGGTTTCCACCTAATGCTCCAAGCGGAGGATCTGGAGCTTTCCATGAAATAACAAAAAAAGCAAGAATGAGCATGATCGCATGTCCTCCAAAAGAGTACAACAACGCTACGACTCTATTCTGTTTTTCTTGTTGGTTTTTCATAGTTACTTCAATATTTCACAACCCATGCACCATCACCGTACTGGGTTTTAAGACCATCAGCAGTAGCTTGTGCATCAGCGTAAGTTTCTCCTTCTGCTACGGCTATTCGGAAGAATTTAACCTTGCCAAACGGAGGAATGATTTTAGTGCTCACTCCTTTTTTGCTCAGGTTCTTCGCATAGTCCATAATCAAATCGTCGTCAATAGCACTGGCAACAACAACATAATAACGTCTGGTACGCTCCGTTAGTGTTTCGATAGTACCTTCTGCTGGTGTTGCATTTGCCAATGAATCAGCTTTGCGCTTCTCATCTTCTGCACGTTTCAAATCTGCGAGGCGTTGCTCTTCTTTCTGTTTCTCAGCATTTGCCAATCGCGCTGCCTCTTCCTGTCTTGCCTTTTCCTCGGCCAGTTGTGCAGGTCTGTATTTTATGAAATACCATGCTGCACCAGCAGCTAATAGTAACACAACAATAATACCAATTATCTTAGGAGCAGCGGATGATGTCTCTTCATCATCGGCATTATAAAAATGCTCTTCGTGACGTGTAGGCTCTTCCATTTCCATTTGAGGTGTTGATTCAACAATCTCCTCAGTCTCTGTTGGTGGTTCCTCTTCGCGAACTTCTTCAACAATCCTTTCTTCCTGAGGTTCTGATTTATCTCTATTTATTGGTTCATATTCAATTTCGGGGAGACCAAAATTGTCATCTGATTCATTAATATTTTCGTTGGCCTGATCTTCGGCTGATTTTTTCCTTTTCGCCATGGGCTAGAAATTTGTTACAGTTACGCTAAACTATACAAAAATAAGCTAAATTCTAAGCCATGCAAACTATTGAGGCATAAGACTATGTATCGCTTCTCCCCTAAACGTACTCGTAAAAAATCTGGCTCCCTCTCGTTAACAATTATCAGAACGACCAGGTAATTCCTCCCAACACCTGGAAGCCACGCACCGGGTAATTATAAAACACCGGGTATTTGTTTGATGTTATATTGTTGAACTGAAGGAAGAATGAGAAGCTCTGCGAGAACAAATACTCCGCTTTGAAATTAAGATCAAATGCTGGAGCAACTGTAACTGTTTTTCTTGATTCTGTATCAACAGCTTTCATACCTCCCTGCGCTATAACGCTGGCCTTTAACAATATCTTCTCATAAACATTATACGAACCATCGGCGGTAACTCTATACGTTGGACGATGAAGTATGCGCTCGGAGCTATAACCATATACATCACCACGTAAAGAAAATTTAGCCATGGCCTGAGCATAGTTTAACGCCAGGTAAAAATTAGTTCGCTGTACTGATCCTCTATAGTAATCTACTCTGAACTTGGATTGATCAAGCGTGTCATTAGTATAATAGTACCAGTCTTTTAAACTGGTTAATGAAAAACCGGTATTGACAGAGACTTTGTTGCCGAGCTTTGCATTTATTCCTCCGAGAAAATCAAATTGCTTGTTTGTATGGTTAAGTGCTACGTTGGGCTCCAGCCATAAATTTTCGTTCGTCAATGTTTGTAGAGAAACTTTTTCTATTCCTCCAGTGAGCGAACCAATAACATCAACGGAAGGACTAAGTCTGTATGTTAATTTCAGATCAGGGTAAACGTGAACATTTTTATTATCCAGCGTATCGTTTTCATAGGCTACAACGGCACCAGCACTGAGCTTAAAATCTTCCTGGTAGTTAAACTCATAAGCAGCATTTACCTGGAAGAGACTTCGTGGAAGCACACTAACGGCTGAGTCCTTACGGCTTATTAATGCATAAGATGCATTGATACGAATTCGAGTATCTTTATCAATTTTATAATATGAGTTGAGATCAAAATCAACTTCAGACTCACGTGCAGAATATTTATCGCCCAGGTAACTGAACTTACCTCCCAGCTTATAGGAGAAATCAGAATTTTTGGCGTTGGCAAGAGACAATCCCATCTTAAAAAGATTTATGCCTTGCTTGATGTCGCCGGGAGAAACATCTGTACCTGGTTTGTATCCATAAAAATGTGTTGATCTGTTTTCAAAGCCGGCGTTTGCAGCAACAGTAAAATTGTTACTGAAGGATTGTCCATAAACCGATAATCCATACATGCCACTTCCTGAATTACGACCATCAACGGGTCCTTTAATAGAGTTCTGAAGATAGGCGTGTGCTCCTATCAACTTGTTTTTATCACGACCAGAGCTTACAAATGCATCCAGGTATGGAGTGGCATAGTTTCCATAACCAACGCTTACATAGTTATTATAAACTTTACTTGGATTCTCAACCTTAAGCTTTAGGGGTTTGATCAACGGATTAATTTGTGGTGTCTGAAAATTAAAAGCCCTGAAGTCATACGTAATGGGAGGCTTGATAGGCTCTGAAGGACGGGGAGCAATCTTCTGAAAATTTCTGTTCGCAGGTGGAACGGTTGCATCAAACTTACCTGTGATTACTATCTCTACATCGCTGATTTTTCCTTCCTCCCATTTAGGATCTTGCGCCATAACATCCAGCGCTGAAAAACTCAGCGCGGAGACAACTACTGCTTTTAATGAATGTAAACTAAAAAATATCTTTCTCATGTTTAAAAAATCAATTGTTGTCGGTTGAGTCTGCATCAAGTGTTTTCTTTTTATCAGCTTCAGCCTGCTCAAGCTTTTTGAGTTTTGCTTTTGCTTCATCCTTTATAGTTTGCAAAGGAAAATTATCGATCAGTGATTGTAAGGTTAGCTTTGCCTGGAATACATCTTGTTGTGCCAAGAAGTTATCAGCTATCAATAAATAAGACTTCCCTACCCAGGCATCGTACGTTGCAAAGTCCTTGTTAAGACTTGTCAATGTTTCAAAGCACATCTTGTAATCTTTCTGTGTATAGAAAATCTGTGCTAACAAATACTTGGCTTCAGCACCGTATTCATCTTGTGCTGTGTTTAATGTATTCAGGAATTCATCTTTAGCACCTTCATAATCACCACGGGCTAATGCTGTCTTGCCTAAATAGAGTGATGCTTTGTTTTGCGCCCCGGCACTTACACTTCCTTTCTCAAGAATAAGCTTCGCGTAAATGTCGGCAGAGTCATACTGATTCAATAAGTAGAAAGACTCCATTAAACCTGACCATGCATTATACTGTTCTTTTTTACTTGATGCAAGACGTTCAAGTCTGTGGAAGGAAGCAACTGAACCATCATATTTTCCGGTCTTGAATTGTATTTCAGCAATACGGGCCAGCACTTTATTTCCCAATGTAACATTGATGTCTTTATTCAGATCCTGATATATGGATAATGCTTTATCATATTCTTTTAAACGATAGTGTGATTCAGCAATGTAGTAACGTGCTTCTGGCACACGACCACTTTGCGGATAAGAACTCACGTAGCTGTTTAAGCTGGTAATTGCTTTTGGATATTGCTGATTGAAATAAAAATTCTTGGCCGTTTCAAACTGCAAGCTGTCGAGACTGGCACTTCCTGGATTAGCTTTTGAAACATCCGCCATGTAGTTTTCAAATTCACCTGAACGGCCTGCTATGTTCAACGCCTCTTGCAATGGTATCAACGCTTTCTGTGCTACTGGTAATGTTGAAAATTGTTTAATGACAGTTCCGTAATCAGCAATGGTCTTATCATATTGCTTTAAGTTATAATAAGAGTCGGCTCTTCGCATATAAGCATCCGGTAAGAACCTTGAGTTAGGCACTTCGCGAATTAATTGCGTTAAACCATCGGCTGCAGCCTGGTAGTTACCCTGCTCAATTTCAAACTTGGCGCGTTGATACATCGCTTCATCGCGGTATTGTGATTTAGGATAGCTCTGAATAAGTGCACTCAACTGCTTACGTGCTTCGGCATACTTACGCTGTACGCCATTAACCGAACCTGTTTGTAGCAACACATAGTCATTATCAGACGATCCGATAGCCGATGCTTTATTATAATATGTTAGCGCATCATCATATTGTTTGCTCACATAATAGCAGTCGGCAAGTCTTATCAAGCCATCAGTATAATTAGGTGTGCTCTTGTTTCCTTTGTTGACGAACTCTTTAAAGCTAAAGAGGGCTCTATCGTATATCTTCTGATTGAAGTAAGCATAACCAAGACCGTAGCGTGTGTTGATCATCACTTCGGCATCCACCGGATCTTTTGAGCTTATGATACGCTGATAATTGGTAATGGCTTCGTCATATTTTCTACCGATGGAATATGCTTCGCCATTCCAGTAGCTGGCCAGTGCAACAAAGCTCGGGTCCACCGGATATTGCAGTGATTTATCAAAATAGGTAACGGCCTGTGCATAGTCTTCTTTGTTGAAGAGCTCTGCTCCTTTCAGGTATGTGGCTTTCTGATAAGCTTGTTCAATGTACCTGCTTTTGGTCGGTAACGACTCTATGTATTCAATAGCCTTGTGAAAGTTATCTCCATTAATATAGGCTTGAGCTAACAACTCTTTAACTTCAGTAGTATGCACACTGTTTGGATAAGTAGCAATGTACTTTTCAAATTCAGCAATAGCCTGATCTGGTTTGCCTGCATCATACGATACTTTTCCGTATTGGAATGAACTCTCTTCAGCAAGCCTTGCATCGTTCTTATACTTGCGTGCATAATCAAATGAGTTTAATGCATACGACTTGTCTCCTTGCTTCAAATAAAGAATGCCTAAATAATAGGAAGCATAGTAACTGGTAGAGTCTTTACCTGCTGCTGATTTGCTCAGGTATGTGATAGCTTTTGCATCTTGCCCGATAGCATAGTTTGCATAGCCAGCACGAAACAGCAATGAGCTCTCTGCTTTATCTGGGTTATCAGCGAGATACTTTTCATACGACTCAATAGCTTTCTTGAAATCACTTTTGAAATAGTAAGCGTCTGCCACCAGCATAGCGATCTCATTTGAATTCGTAATGTCACGTCCTTTGAGTGAAGCGGCATATTGAATAAGATCATCATACTTACGTTGCTTGTAATAAATGTTGGCAACAATGTATGGAACGATATCGGCATACGACTTACTGGCTTCAGCGCGTTTAAGATCTGTTAATGCATCGTCATACTGACCTTTTGAATATTCTATAAAGCCTGCATAGTAGTTGGCCGCCGGTGTGTAGCCTGAGCTTTGCTTCTTTACAAAGTTGAATTGCTCTTGCGCTTCATCAAGTTTCTTGAGATTGAAGTAACTGTATCCCCATTTAAAATGACCTTCGCTCTGCTCAGCACCTGCCAACGCCGGAAAGTTTACCTTACCATAATACTGAATGGCTTTCGGATAATTTTTGTCGTTATAAAAAAAGTTAGCCAGGTCATAGTAGGCCGTAGCAGAACGTGTATCCGATGGATAGTTGGAGATAAACTGGTCGATCAGCTTTTCGCCATCAGAATGTCCGAGGCTTAGTGCACTGAAAGCGATGTAGTATTCAGCTTCCCCCCTGCGGGTGTCGGTCGAAGATGCTGTGTTCAGAAAATCTGTGAGTACATCACGGGCTGCGCCGTAGTTAGCGTGATCTACTAACTCGATGCCTTTGTTGAAGAGCTTGTCGACCTTGCCTTGCGACAATTGATTTTGCGCACGCAAGTCGGACAGTGACAATAGAAAAATAATGGGTAGTACGATGTGGTAAACCTTCACTAGTAATTTTGTTTTAGAGTAAAACAGTACTGCAAAAAATATATTGCAAAACAAATACCAAAAATGTAAGATAAAAAAATAGAAACGTGTTTTTACACAGCTAAAGATAGTGCGCTTCTGTAGTGAAGTGCAAATGATTATACATAAAGTTAAATTGAACGATGTGTTACGTCAGTTCATCAGCTTGTAAACCAACTCACGGATAATCTGACCATCGGTATCAGAACCTGTGTTAACTCCTTTTAGTTTCAGATCTGCTTCTTTCAGGAAACCGATGTTAAAAATGATTTTTTGCTGCGGATATATTCTCAAAGCGCTACTGTAATCACGTGCGGCATACGGACTGATCTTCAATGCACTAACAAGTCCCTTATCACTTTTATCTGTAGCATTAGATCCGGCCAGGAGCTTGCTGAAGAATGAATACAGGTAAGCTACTACAGGTATCATCGGATTCTTCTTCGGATTGCTCTCAAAGTAGTTTACAATCTTGGTGGCCAGCAATGTATCGCGGTTAACAATAGCTTTCTGCAATTCAAAAATATTATACTCCTTGCTCACGCCTACCTGGTTCATTACCTGGTCAAGTGTAATCCCTTCGCCTGGCTTGGTGAGTGCGATCCTTAATTTTTCAATTTCATTGGTAAGACGATGCAGGTCATTACCAACATACTCACACAATGCTTGTATGGCACGATCTTCAATAGGCAGCTTTTGTTCCTTTGCAAAGTCAGCTACAAAGTCTGGCAACTGGTTATCATAAAGCTTTTTGGTGTTGATGGTTTCGGCGAGCTGATCAATTTTTTTTCCTAACTCTTTACGTTTATCCAGGCTCTTGTGCTTATGACAGAACACCAGCACAGTGCTGGGCACAGCGCGTGGCAGATAATCCAGTAAAAGTTTTGCACCAGCTTCCTTGCCAAGATCCTGGATGTCCTGCGCTTCTTTTACGATCACTACTTGTCGTTCGGCCATCATGGGAAAGCGACGCGCATGCGTGAGCACCGTTGCCATGGCTACATCTTTTCCATAAACAACAACCTGGTTGAATCCTTTCTCTGACTCCGTGAGAACATGCTCTTCAATATAGTTTGAGATGACATCAATAAAATATGTTTCCTCACCCTGCAGAAAATATACAGGGGCATACTTGCGTGCCTTTAAATCAGAAAGAATCTTCTTAACACTAGCGTCCATGAATTAACTCGTTTGCTTATCCGAACCAAAAGTTATGGCTGTAAATATACCAACCAATGCACCTGCCAAATGCGACTCCCATGATATTCTTGGGTCTGTTGGCAATACACCATAAAAAATTCCTCCATACATCAACAAAATGAAAATGGAGATCACAATAGATAAAAGATCTCTTTTAAAAATTCCAAAGAAGATAAGGAAGAATGCAATTCCATATACCAAGCCACTGGCTCCTATATGATTTGATCCGGGTCTTGCAAAAAGCCAAACCAATATGTTGGTTAAAAAGTAGCAACGAAAGAAAACGCTCCAGCCTATCCGGGGATAAAAGAAAAACAAAACTGTTCCCAGGAACAAAAGAGG
>DATCRE010000111.1:0-7840 GCA_036569145.1 Cyclobacteriaceae bacterium | reverse complement strand
ATCTAATTTATACTCATTCTAAATTAACAACATGACTTTTCAGGTTTGACTCTGTAATGCTCATGGCAATTCATAAAACTGTTGAAAAAACCCATTAAAAAGTGGTTCTGTTCATAAAATAAATTTGAAAAAATGACTTGGGATAGTAGATTTGTGCCACTTGTCGAAATAACGGACACTAAATCTAACATGACAAAAAATCATACTTCTTCCGCAGTCAAGTTTCTCTTCTTAGTATTTCTTTTTACGATCACAAGTTTCATAGTTAATGCTCAGCTATCTACAGACCCAGCCGTTATCGGTGAGGGTAAGTCTTTATTTGAAGCTAACTGTAAAGCATGTCACCGTGTTAAAGTAAAATTAGTTGGACCTGCCCTGGCCGGAGTTTACGATCGTGTACCGTCACTGGACTGGATCAAGAACTTTGTGAAGAACTCTTCTAAAGTTATTGCCAGTGGTGATGCTTATGCAGTTAAACTTTACGAGGAAAATAATAAGACGCAGATGACTGCCTTCACATCGTTGAAAGATGAGCAGATCATGGCGGTTATTTCTTATGTTAAAACAGAGGCTGACAAGCCAGATGCAGCTCCAGCTCCAACACCTGATAATGGTGGAGGTGCAAAGACTGCTGAACAAGGAGTACCAGCTGCATATCTTAATGTGATATTAGTAGGAATGATCATCATCCTTATATTACTCTTGGTTGTATTAGGATTCCTGGTGTCTGCGTTAAAGCGTTTCTTAGATAATAAAGACTTAACGGAAGAAGAAAAAGATGTTGTTAACTCGCCTTATACATTCTCATCAGTTACCAGCAGTTCAGCATTCATTTTTATAGTAGCTTTCATCGTTGCGGCTTTAGGATTTAAAGCCGTGATTAATGGTCTCTTATCTATAGGGGTTCAACAAGGCTATGCACCAAAGCAACCTATTGCATTCTCTCATAAAATACATGCCGGTCAAATGGAAATTGACTGTAAATACTGTCATACCGGAGTTATGAAAGGTAAGAGTGCCAATATTCCATCTCCTAATATATGTATGAACTGCCACAACCAGATCAAGTCAGGCACGAACACCGGTGAAGGTGAAATTGCCAAGATTGTTGCAGCATACGAAAATAATAAACCTATCGAGTGGGTTCGTATTCACAACCTGCCAGATTTAGCTTACTTCAATCACTCTCAACACGTTAACGTAGCAGGTGTAGAATGTCAGACATGCCATGGACCTATTCAGGAAATGGATGTAGTTCGTCAGCACTCTTTATTAACAATGGGTTGGTGTATAGACTGTCACCGCAAGACAGATGTTAACACAAAGGGTAATGCTTACTACGACAAATTGGTAGAGCTTCACAATGCATCACACAAAGATGCCATGAAGGTTGAAAACATTGGTGGATTGGAATGTAGCAAGTGCCACTATTAATATAAGATAAACGTTGTCCGTTGTCAGTTAATAGTGATGGCGGATAACATCAAAAGACTTTATAAAGAATAACGATTAACTGATAACTTATAACGGTTCATGGAAGAATCTAAAAAGATTTACTGGAAAGGCCTCGAGCAACTTAAAAATGATCCCGCCTTTGTAAAGGATGCACATAAGGAGTTTGTAGAGCCAGGACCAGAAGAAGATCTTGGTCATTCGCGCAGAGATTTCTTGAAGATGATGGGCTTTGGTATGTCGGCCGTTGCGTTGGCTGCCTGTGAAGCACCTATCCGTAAAGCTATTCCTTATGTTAATAACCCCGTTGACGTTGATCCTAGTGTAGCAAACTACTATGCTTCAACGTATATCAACGGCGGTGACTATTGCAGTATCGTTGTAAAGACTCGCGAAGGTCGTCCTATTAAAGTAGACGGTAACGCGTTATCTTCAGTTACAAAAGGAGGAACCAGTGCACAGGTAGAAGCATCTGTTCTTTCTTTATATGATAACGATCGCCTTCGTGGCCCTAAAGCTGGAAGTGGTGAGAAAAAAGAAAAAGTAAGCTGGGAAGATCTTGACAAGCAAATAGGAAGTAAGCTTGCTGAAATCGCTGGCAAAGGTGGCCAGATTCGTATTGTAAGCAATACTATTCTCAGCCCTAGCACCAAGGCTGTTATCGAAAAATTCAAAGCTAAATATCCAACTACGCAGGTAGTTATATACGATCAGGTTTCTCATTATGGTTTGTTGAAAGCCAACGAGGAGTCTTTCGGTTCAGCATTTATTCCTTCTTATGATTTCAGCAAGGCCAACGTTATTGTTGGTGTTGCCGCTGACTTCCTGGGATCATGGTTATCACCAATTGAATTTACTAAGCAATACGCTCAGACTCGTGAAGTAACTGAAGAGAAACGTGAGATGTCACGTCATTATCAGTTCGAATCAATTCTTTCAATCACAGGCGCTAACGCTGATTATAGATCTCAGATCAAACCTTCAGAAGAAGGAGCTATTGTAGCGCAGCTTTACAATCTGATTGCAGCAAAAGCTGGTAAGGCTTCTGTAACAGGAGGAGTTGATAAACAATATGTAGCAAAAGCAGCAGAAGAACTTTGGGCTAATCGTGGTAAGGCAATTGTAGTTGCTGGTTCTAACGACAAGTCAATTCAAATATTAGTAAATGGTATTAACGATATGTTAGGAAGCTATGGCGCGACCATTCTTCCTCACCTTACTGTTAACTACCGTCAGGGTAACGATCAGGCCATGACAGCCTTCGTTAATGAAATTGAAGCAGGTAAAGTAGACGCAGTATTCTTCTATAACTGTAATCCTGTTTACGATCATCCAATGGGCGACAAGATTGCTGCTGGTCTTAAAGGCGTGGCACTTTCTGTAGCGACATCTTATAAGGAAGAAGAAACAGGTTCACTTGTAAATTATTTAGCACCAGATCATCATTACCTTGAATCATGGAATGATGCTGAGCCTAAGAAAAATCATTATAGCTTAACGCAGCCTGCTATCACACCAATATTCAAATCACGTCCTGCTCAGGAAAGTTTCCTGGTTTGGGCTGGAGAAACTGGTGTTGATTATTTTGAAATTGTAAAAAACAATTGGAAGAGCTGGTTCTATACTGGCCAGACGCTTGATTACCAGAGTTTCTGGGATAAAGCTCTTTACGATGGTATATATGAATTGCCTGTAGAGGCTGCTGCAGTTACCTTCAGTGGTGATGTTAACGCTGCAGCTTCAGCTATTGCAAGCAACTATAAATCAGGTGCTGTAGAGTTAGTGGTGTTTGAAGGTGCAATTGGAAACGGTTCACAATCTAACAACCCGTTATTACAGGAATTACCAGATCCTATTACGAAAGCTGTTTGGGATCATTATGTAACAATCTCACCTAAGGATGCAAAGGGATTAACAAACCCTGAAAGCAAAACTGTTTACGCTTCTATAGCAGTAAATGGTAAGACGGTTAAACTTCCGGTTCTTATTCAACCAGGTCAGGCAGCAGGCACTATCGGTGTTGCTCTTGGTTATGGCAGAACAAAAGCAGGTAAAGTTGCTGAAACAGTTGGTGGTGTTAACGCTTATACTTTACTAGGTTTAGTAAATGGTTCAATAAGCTACAATGCAGCAGATGTTAAGTTTGAGCAATTAAAGTCAGAAGAATATCAGATAGCTCAAACACAAACTCACAATACCTATATGGGGCGTGAGACTGTAATTCAGGAAGCTATGCTCAGCGAATTCAAACACAAAGATTGGACTCGTTCTTTTCAGCCTGGTGTAAACACATGGAGAGCTGAAGAACCTGTTAGCGATGGTTATGAAGGAGCAGAAGGTGGTGAGCATGGCGACCCATCACATAAAGTGGCTCCTGGTGCATTGAGCTTGTGGAAAGGCCACGAATACAAGAATCACCATTGGGGTATGTCAATCGACTTGAATACCTGTATTGGTTGTGCTGCTTGTGTGGTGGCATGTAACGTAGAAAATAACGTATCACTTGTTGGTCGTCAGGAGGTAATCAATCGCAGAGAAATGCATTGGTTGCGTATCGATCGTTACTACAGCAGTGATGCTAACATAGAAGATTGGAGAGGTTTGGAAGATGCTTCAGAAAATCCTGAAGTTGTGTTCCAGCCTATGATGTGTCAGCATTGCAACAATGCACCATGCGAAACAGTTTGTCCTGTCGCAGCAACGACACACAGTACAGAAGGTCTTAACCAGATGACGTATAACCGTTGTATCGGTACACGTTACTGCGCTAACAACTGTCCATATAAAGTAAGACGTTTCAACTGGTTTAAATATCACGATAACAAGCAATTTGCAGATGTTAACCCTGCCATGAATACAGATCTTGGCAAGATGGTGTTGAACCCTGATGTTACAGTTCGTTCACGCGGTGTAATGGAGAAATGTTCTTTCTGCGTACAACGCATTCAGGCTGGTAAACTTACCGCCAAAAAAGAAAGAAGAACTGTGAAAGACGGTGAAGTGACTACAGCTTGTGCTGCAGCATGTTCAACTGGTGCTATTGTATTCGGTGATATGAACGATCCCGAAAGCAAAATCTCTAAACTGCTTAAGATCAGACCAGCAAGTGAGAAGAAACCTTATGGCGTTGATAAAGTAGCTGAGAATCCAAGAGCATATAGTGTGTTGGAGGAAATAGGAGTGAAGCCTAACGTTTACTACCTCACTAAAATCAGAAACAAAGATTCAGCTAAGGCTTAATTGATTTAGATATTAAAAATTACGAATAACAGATAACGATTAACATTTCATATGCACGTAACTTCAGTAGTTCGAGATCCTTTAGTAACCGGCGGCAAGACCGTTAAAGATGTTTCGCAAGACATTAGCTGCCAGGTAGAAGGTAAACCAACCAGACTTTGGTGGATGGCAATGGCTGTCTCTTTGGTTGTATTTGCATTTGGATTTTATTGTGTATGTGCCCTTCTCTGGAATGGTATAGGACTCTGGGGTCTGAACAAAACTGTAGGTTGGGCATGGGACATCACTAACTTCGTTTGGTGGGTAGGTATTGGTCACGCGGGTACACTGATCTCCGCTATCCTTTTATTATTCCGTCAGCGTTGGAGAATGTCTATCAATCGTGCTGCTGAGGCGATGACAATCTTCGCCGTTATTTGTGCTGCTACATTCCCGCTCATGCACATGGGCCGTTTATGGTTAGGTTTTTACTGGGCATTACCATTGCCAAATGCTTTCGGTTCACTCTGGGTTAACTTTAACTCGCCACTATTGTGGGATGTGTTCGCGATCTCAACATACTTCTCAGTATCATTAGTATTCTGGTATTTGGGTCTTATTCCTGACTTTGCTGTTATCCGCGATAGAGCAGTTGTGCAAGGCGCTAAAATCAGAGCTAATATTTACAATGCGTTAAGTTTCGGCTGGCAAGGTGGTGCTAAAACATGGAGTCGTTATGAGTCGGTTGCATTGATCTTAGCTGGTCTTTCTACACCACTTGTGTTATCAGTTCACACTATTGTATCCATGGACTTTGCTACATCAGTAGTACCAGGGTGGCATACAACAATCTTCCCTCCATACTTCGTTGCCGGTGCGATCTTCTCGGGCTTCGCGATGGTATTGACACTTCTTCTTATTACTCGTAAGGTGTTTAAATTGGAAGATTACATCACGATCTACCACATCGAATTGATGAACATCATCATTATCGTAACAGGTTCTATAGTGGGTATCGCTTATATCACAGAGTTATTCATTTCATGGTACTCTGGTGTTGAGTATGAAGGATACGCTTTCTACAACCGTGTTCAAGGTCCTTATGCATGGGCATATTGGTCTATGATGACATGTAACGTAATATCTCCACAATTATTCTGGATCAAGAAAATCAGAACAAGCCTGGTAGCAACATTTGTGTTATCGATTATCGTGAACATTGGTATGTGGTTCGAGCGTTTCGTAATCATTGTTACTTCTATTCACCGTGATTATGTTCCTTCAAGCTGGACAATGTTCCACCCCACGATGTATGACATCGGTGAGTACTTGTTCACCTTCGGATTATTCTTTACAGCTTTCTTGTTGTTCGCCAAATTCTTCCCGGTAATCAACATGGCCGAAGTAAAGAGTATTGTTAAAGCAACTTCAGAAAAAGTATCACATGATGACTCTCATAAGGGAGCGCATTAACCAATAATAAAGAGCAAAAGAAATGGACGCAGACAAGCATTTCGTTACGGGTGTTTTTGATGATGAAGACGTGTTACTCGATGCCGTTAAAAAAATCAGAGACAATGGCGTTAAAATTCATGAAGTATATTCACCTTTTCCGGTACACGGTTTGGACGACGCTTTAGGTTATAAGCGCTCACGTCTTCCGATTGCAGCATTCTTGTTTGGAATGACGGGTACATCATTAGCATTGACCATGCAATTCTGGATGCTTGGTTTCGATTGGCCAATGATCATTGGGGGCAAGAACTTTGTTTCACTACCTCCTTTCATTCCTGTTACTTTCGAAATGACGGTATTACTTGCAGCTTTTGGTATGGTAATTACTTTTCTAATCGTAAGTGATATGAAGCCTTACAAATGGCCACGTCAGTTTGACTTGCGCAGTACAGAGGATAAACACGTCATGGCTATTGACCTGGCTTTGAATGGTAGTATGAGTAAAGATGAGTTAAGCCGGATTTTGAAATCTGCCGGTGCATCTGAAGTGAATGAAAAGAATTTTTGATTTAACAATATAACATTGAATATGCGCTTACTAAAAAGCTTGTTCATAGCATTTTCAGCAGCAGTGTTACTTACTGCATGCAGTGCCGGTGGTGACAATCAAGGTCGCGAATATGCACCTAACATGTATCACTCCGTAGCCTATGAACCATTAACGCAGGTTACAGATGAAGATGCTGGAAGATGGGTGACTTCTATTGAATACCCGGATGGCCATGCTGAATATTTCAATTCGAATAAATTGAATATTCGTACAATGAATTCTCACATGAATATGCGTACACCACCAGCCAATACTGTAAAACGTAATGCACAAGGGTGGTTGCCATACAGAATAAGCAAAGACAGTCTGGCTTACGCTGCTAAAACACTGAAGAATCCACTAGATTCAACTGCAGCTGTTATCGCTGATGGTAAAATCTTATTTGAAACATATTGCGACCACTGCCACGGTGCAAAAGGTAAAGGTGACGGCAAGGTTTCTGAAAAGTATGCAGGCGTTGCCAATCTTACTGGTGATGCATTGAAAGGTATTACTGAAGGTCACATCTTCCACGTAATCACAATGGGTAAAGGTTTGATGTGGGCACACGGTTCACAGATTAGCCCTGAAGACCGTTGGAAGATTGCCAAGTATGTAAAGACTTTGCAGAAATAATTAAAAGCACAACGTTTAACATCATTTAGAATAACGCGAAAAGGATAAAGATAAAACAATGGCTCATCAAACAGTTGCAGACGAACAATATGTATTTAAGCCCGAGACTAAAAAGAAGTTGGTATATCTTCTTTTGGTAGGCATTGCCTTTCTGGCTCTCGGACTTGTACTAGCCATGAATACCGGAGGCGGGCATGAAGCTGCTGGTCACGGTCACCATGGTTCTCTTTCAGGGGCAAAAGAATTAGTAGCAAGTGCCGAACATGGCGCAGCTGCGGAGGCTCATGCTGCAACTGGAGAGCATCACGCTCAGAAACCGTTATGGTTAAGAGAGCTTTTTGCAACCCTTTGGATGAACAATGTTTATTTCATTGGTCTTGGTCTTATCGGTTTGTTTTTCGTAGCTATCCAGTATGCTGCACAAGCAGGCTGGTCTGCTGGTGTTTTGAGAATTCCTTTATCAATGGGTAGCTGGATTCCTTATGCTGG
>DATCRE010000110.1:0-17708 GCA_036569145.1 Cyclobacteriaceae bacterium | reverse complement strand
CAAGTGGGGAAAATCCCCTGAAGAAATGAAAATCAAAAATGCCGATGGCTTTATCAAGTGTGCTCTCGGTGAAAATGTAAAACAATCAAATTGGGGTGACTTAAATACAGTGCGCTATCCGCAAACCCGAATGGGTGTTGAACAGGTTTTTGTTGATGCCTTTACACGCGCTCTGGAGTATGAAAAAGAATGGAAGACCTATCAGGCTTTACCTCCAAAAACAAAACTCACTACAAGCGCTCCACGAAAAGATCTTGAACTTGAAGCACTCGTTGAAATTCTGAATAGCAAGCGATTCATAACATGTCACTCTTATGTTCAATCAGAAATTAACATGCTTATGAAAGTAGCTGAGCGATTTAACTTTCATATCAACACATTCACACATATTCTGGAAGGTTATAAAGTTGCCGACAAGATGGCAGCACACGGAGCAGCGGGTTCAACATTTGCTGATTGGTGGGCATACAAAATGGAAGTAAAGGAAGCTATACCGTATAACGCTGCTCTTATGACAGGTGCAGGCGTTGTTACCGCTATTAACTCTGATGATGCCGAGATGGCGCGCAGATTAAATCAAGAGGCTGCCAAGACAGTGAAGTATGGTGGCGTGTCTGAAGAAGAAGCATGGAAGATGGTGACACTTAATCCTGCAAAGATGCTTCATCTCGATAAGCAGATGGGGAGTGTTAAGGTAGGAAAGGATGCCGACATTGTTGTGTGGTCGGATAATCCACTTTCTATTTATGCCAAAGTAGAGAAGACAATTGTTGATGGTGCTATCTACTATGACATCGAAAAAGATAGTGAGACACGTAAGAGCCAGGAAGCAGAGAGATCCAGAATTATTCAAAAAATGTTAGGACTGAAGAAAGCAGGCGAACCAACACAAAAGCCAGAGAAACATGAAAATCACTTATGGCATTGTGAAGACATTATGTTTGCTAACGAACTTGATAATCATTAAACATTATGATGATGAAAAAAATTATAACACTAACTATATCTGTATTTGCCCTGACTACACTGGCGTTCAGCCAGGTTCCTCAGCCTGCATCGCCTCAAACAAAACCAATTGCCATCACAGGTGCGATAGCTCATCTTGGTAATGGGAATGTAATTCAAAATTCAATCATCACGTTCGATAATGGAAAGCTTACATTGGTAGCTGATGCTACGTCCTCCACCATTGATGCCAGCAAATTTGAAATCATTAACGCATCTGGTAAACACATTTATCCTGGTTTCATATTGCCCGATTCGGAGTTAGGTCTTCAGGAAATTGCAGCGGTTCGTTCAACGCGTGATTTGAATGAAACAGGTTCATACAACCCTAATGTTCGCTCCATCATTTCTTATAACACAGATTCGGAGTTGATTCCTACATTACGTTATAATGGAATTTTACTGGCACAAACTACTCCTGTTGGTGGCATCATATCAGGTACATCATCTGTTGTTGAACTGGACGGATGGAATTGGGAAGATGCGGTTTATAAAACTGATGATGGTGTACATTTAAACTGGCCTGCATTTTATCAATCACCACGCTGGTGGATGGGTGAGACACAAATTAAAAGAAATGAAAAATATGATGAGCAAGTCCGTGAGCTCTCAAACTTCCTTGCTGAAGCCAAAGCGTATGCACAATCAACTCCTGAAGTAACAAACCTGAAGCTGGAAGCCATGAAAGGATTATTTGATGGCACCAAAATAATTTACATCAGGGCATCACTTGCTAAAGAAATTATGTCGGCTGTTCAGCTTGCACAACAGGCAGGCATTAAAAGAATTGTATTAAAAGATGGTGAAGAATCCTATCTCGTGAAAGAATTCTTAAGTGAAAATCATATTCCTGTAATTCTTGCTAATGTACATCGCTTGCCAACATCAACCGATGAGGATATTGATATGCCTTACAAATTACCAGCACTACTCACCAAGGCAGGCATAACAGTTTCTCTTTCTTACAGCGGACTTCAAAATTCACGAAACCTACCCTTCTTTGCCGGCACTGCAGCAGCTTATGGTCTCAGTAAAGAAGAAGCGCTACAACTTATTACATTAAACGCTGCTAAAATCATTGGCATTGATTCTTCCTGCGGAACATTAGAAGTTGGAAAAGATGCTAATCTTTTTATTTCAACTGGCGACGCACTGGACATGCGAAGCAATCATATCGAGTATGCCTTCATTGCAGGCAGAAAATTAAATCTTGATGGCAAACAACAATTGCTTTATCACAGGTTTAAAGAAAAGTATGGACAAAAATAATTTTTCAATAACCTGATAAAACAAAAAAGGTGTCTTGGGAATGACACCTTTTTTGTTTTAGGGGTAATTATATTTTTGTCAGGCGTTTTCAAGCGCGGCGATATCAAACTTTTTCATCTTCATAAAAGCCTGCATAACACGTTGTGCTTTTTCAGGATTACTTAATAGCGTAGGTAGCACTGTTGGAACAATCTGCCACGACACACCGAATTTATCTTTCAGCCAGCCACAGTTACTTTCACTGCCACCACCTGCTAGCAGTTTTTCCCAATAGAAATCAATTTCTTCTTGTGTCTCGCAATCAACTACAAATGAAATGGCTTCATTGAATTTAAATTGAGGTCCGGCGTTCAGACCCATAAAACGTTTGCCATTTAATTCAAAGATCACCACCATTTGATTGTCCGCTGTAATCTTTGAGTTTTTGAAAATGTTGCAGTAAAATTCTGCCGCCGCTTGTGCCTGACCATCAAACCACAAGCATGGATAAATTGAGTTTTTCATGTTATAAAGTTTTGTGTTTTTAAATATCTATGACAAAGGAATATAAACACTAAAACCCAAAATAGAACAAAACCGACAATCTGCATTTGCCTAGTCTCCCTGAGCAAATTTGATGTATTCTTTAGGAGTTATGTTTGTAAATTCTTTGAAGGCTCGGATAAAATGGCTCTGATCAGCATAACCGTTTTGAAAAGCAAGATCAGACAGCTTGCTGAATTGCCTGGTATTTAATTGTTGAAATGCAGTGTTAAACTGGCAGATTCTTCTGAAGAGATTTGGTGAAATACCAATGTTTTTTTCAAACATCCTTTCAAAAGTTCTTTCCGTCATGCTCAATTTATCCTGCACCATAATCAGACTTTCTTTTGAAGGACTGTTTGCAATGAATGCCGTAGCACATTTTATAATTTCTTTTTCTGCATTCTTCTTTGTGATCAGGGAAAATATAAAATCGTTGAGCAAGGTTAGCATTGTCTCCGTATTCTCAGCATTTAACAATCTTTCCTGCAGTTCGTTTGCTTTCGACTGGCTCAACAGATTCAAGTCAATGGGATAGTCGGTCAGTTCTTTCGCAGAAACACCAAAGAGTGAAAACAAAGAAAAAGGTTTGAAGAAGTAAGCTATCATTGTGAAATTATTATTTATCGTCAGCGTCTCCGGAAAAACTGTTTGTCCGAATAGCGTAAGATAGCTGGCTCGCTTGTTATCAATTGTTGCTTTGCTGGTAAGAAAAAGAAGTGTGGGAGTACCGTTAGCAAATAATGGCAAAGAGAAAGGTGTAATGACATTGAAATTTTCAAGCACCAAAATTCTTTCCACATAATCGGAAATTCTTTCTTGTGGTATCGGGTTGCTTGCTCTCATTATAATTTCTGCTCTGCAATTTTTTATTCTTCAAATTCTGTAAATGAAGTATGAGAATTAAAGATAGATAAAAGCACGTAGTGATCATAACAAAAACAATCACCGATGAAATTGATTCATCGCTTAATTATACTGTATAAACGCAGGAGCATTAATTAAACTGCCCGTAAATTTTATCCGAAGATTAGTTCTAAGTGTTACACTAAAATGATTGCCACCTTGCGGAACACGTGGATAATATGTTCCTCTGAACTCAATCGTGCCGAACACAAGGTTTTCATTTCGGGTGCGCATGCCTGCACCTACACCATAATATGGTTTATCGTAAAACACCTGAACATTACTTTGCGAAATGAAAGCCAGATCGCCAAAGATGAGTGGTGCAAAATGAAAACCCAGTAATTTCCAGTTGGTGAACATAACCGTTTCAGTATGCATACCTAAACGTCGTTGACCACGAATACTATCAGATCTAAGACCATTTACTCCGAAGTCGTTATCAATCTCCAAGAGTCTGTTGAGTGTTGGTTTTACAATAGTTGTATAACCCACACGAAGCGATTGTCGAATTTTAAAATGTTTATAAACATGAAGTCTGCTGTTCAGTGAAGCCGAGGCGAGCAGGCTCATGTCTTGCAGCTCTTGTTTATAATCAAAAGCTTCGGCACGAAGTGAGTATTGATAAAAATCTCCCTTTCCATAAACAATGGTTCTGTCAAAATCAACGCCCATGTAAAGTCTGTTCAGGAGCAACGAACGAGACCAACCGGCAAGAACTGAAAAGCTTCTACCATACGGAACGTCCTCCGTTCGTCCGAAGCCGTATATATAGCGTGTTTTGTAAAAATTCTGATTAAAGAATGCAAACTCTGCAAGCACATAGTTTTGATTGTTGTAAAGTGGATTTGTTCTTTCAATAAGTTGCTTCGGTTTACTCAGAAAGTGTTCATTAAAAAAACGAAGAGCAACGAAATGCCTGCTACGATTCTTCACCCTGTTATTAATACCAATGTTATAACCAATCCAAAAATCGTTAACAACATATTTGTAACTTCTGAAAAGTGAATCGGGTGCAACATTTACATTCCTGGATTGATTAACGCTTAGTTCCAATCCACCAGCAAGACGGGTATAGGGTGATACCAGCGGTCTGTTTAATCTTACGTAACCGGCATATTCATTTTCTTCACCATAGCTGCTACCGGTATTGAGTGTAGTATAGCCCAGTGAAAGATTGGTGAGTGTGCCACCAATACTATTTTTTGAATAGATAAATTCAGGACCCACCATAGGATCTCGTCCATTTTGAATCAAACCATTTGTTTGAAGCTGCTGACCCCAGCCAGCAACGTTAACGTCATGAACTTTATAGGTGTACTTCTTCGGACTGTTAGGTGAGAAGGAAGCACCCAGGCTAAAGATATCGCGGGTAACAATCATTAAGTCAACACTGTCGCCAGAGACGGGTTCAACATAAATGCGGGCATCGAGTATAAAATTTAAGTCACGAAGGTATCGTTCGTTATCTGCAACACGGTAAGGGTTTAAGGGTTTGCCTTCACGGATAAATAAATTGTTTTTGATCACCCACACTTTTGTATTGCTGTGTAAGCTATTTCCAATGCGGGTAATGGTATTCTTTACGCTCCGCGTAGTGTCATAAATAGTTTTGTCAAAGCCAATATGATTGATGTTGATATGCCTTACAATCTTTCCATTGTACTGCATAAACGCCGATTCACTTCGGGTGTTAAATAACGTATCAGGATTGGAGTGTGTTTTAACAGAGTTAAGAAGAGCCTTTGATGTTTTACTCTGCCGGATTTTATGAACAAGACGTTGGTGAGTGGTATCATCCGTGGCAACCTGGGCCAGGCCTGTGTATGAAAGCAAAATCAACCAACCAATAACAAGACCTCTCACGAAACTATAAAATCCTTTATCCCTAAAATTAACACAATAATACAGGCATTTTTCTAAACCTGAGATTGAGTTTATAGTCAGTTTCAATCGTGAGCATTGAGATTACGACTTTATTTTGGGCCTAAAGGCCGATATTTTCTTGTGATTCAGGTTTAAAGGGTGTTAACTTATTGTAAACTTTTTATGACAGATTTAAAACTGAAATAAAGGCTTATCACTGTCAAAAGAATACTTTTACAATCAAAAATTTTATTAATCTAAACACACAACTATGCGTAAAATTTTACTCTTAGCCTTTGTAGTTTTAACATCCATAGGAGCACGGGCTCAGGGGGTTACTACAGCGAGCCTGAGTGGTGTCATTACCGACCAGAAAGGCGACGCCCTACCCGGCGCTACGGTCGTAGCTGTACACCAGCCCTCAGGCACAGTTTATGGAAATGCCTCTCGTGTTGACGGGTATTATTTTATTCCTGGCATGCGCGTTGGCGGCCCTTACACTGTCAAGACAACTTTCGTTGGATACAAAGAGCAGGTACAGGAAAATGTTTATTTACAACTTGGCCAGACTCTCCAGATTGATTTTAAAATGCTGGATGAAGGGACACAACTCCAGGAAGTTGTCGTTTCAGGCGAAAAAGATCCGGTTCTTAATTCTGAAAAGATCGGAGCTTCATCAAATTTCAACGTAAATCAAATTCAGAACCTTCCTTCCATTGGTCGTGACTTCAGAGACATTAGTCGCTTAACACCACAAGCCGGTGGTAGTGCTTTTTCATTTGGTGGCCGAAGCAACTTGTATAACAACCTTACTATTGACGGTGCAACTGTTAACAACGTATTTGGATTGAATCCATTACCAGCAGGACAATCAAATGCAACGCCTTTCGGTTTAGATGCTATCCAGGAAATTACCGTTTCACTTTCTCCGTATGATGTACGCCAGGGCGCTTTCACAGGGGCCGGGGTTAGTGCCATTACACGTAGTGGTACAAATGATTTATCAATATCTGTCTACGGATTTACCAGAAACCAAAATCTCGCTGGCAAAAAAGTTGATGGTATAAAATTGCCAGTGCCAAGTTTTAATTATAAGAATTTTGGTTTCCGTGTAGGAGGTGCCCTTATCAAGGATAAGCTATTTTACTTTGCAAACGTAGAGGTTGAAAATCGTACAGATCCTTTCTATACTAACCCGGTACGTGCTAATTCAAGCGCTTCTATAGTGGGAGCCACACAAGCTTCTGATGATAGCGATCCACAAACTGGTCTTATACCGTTGACTGATTTCCTGAAAAATCAAATCAAATTTGATCCAGGTGTTTATAAAAATTATAATCGTTCAACTGAAAGCAGAAGATTTGTGGTACGTTTCGATTATAACATCAATCAAAATAATAAACTTACTATACGAGGTAATGCTACAACAGCATTCCAGGATCAGCCGCCAAGCAGTTCAGGTGGTTTTACCAGCGGTCCTTCTGGTGGTAGAGGAAACACTAACAACGTGTTATCTTATTCATCATCATATTACCGGATTAATAACAACCAATATTCTGTTACTGCGGAGTTGAACTCAACACTAGGTGGTGGTAAATATTCAAACAACCTTGTAGCAGGATTCAGTGCTTTCCGCGACTTCCGTGAAAATGCTGGTGGTAAATCTGTTCCTAACTTTCCATTAGTTGATATTCTCGGACCAAATGGTCAGAACATGACATCATTCGGTCCTGATCCATTCACGCCAAACAACAAATTAGATCAGGATGTTATCCAGCTTAATGATAACTTCTCTATCTACATGAAGAATCATACTGTTACGCTTGGAACTGCTAATGAATACTACCGATTCAATAACGTGTTCACCCAGGTTATCAATGGCGTGTATCGTTATAACAGCATTGCTGATTTTATTGCCGATGCTGATCCAAGCACAACAGCAACAGCGAGGCCTGCTTCATATACAACTCAATACGTTGCTGTAAAGGGAGGACCAGATGCAACAGCTGCCAAATGGTCTGCCATGCAGCTTGGTTTCTTTGCTCAAGATGAATACACAGGCATCAAACATGTAAAGATTACTGGTGGTGTGCGTGTTGATATTCCTATATACTTAACAGATCTTCCTGTTAATAACTATGTGAACGCCATAGATTTCAACGGTGAAAAATTGCGCGTAGGCGGATGGCCAACGGTTAAACCATTAGTATCACCACGAATTGGTTTTAACTGGGATGTAAAAGGCGACAGAACAACACAACTCAGAGGTGGCACCGGAGTTTTAACAGGAAGAATTCCTTTTGTATGGCTCTCTAACATAGTAAGTAACAACGGTCTTTATTTCGGACAATTCACATCTACGAACGTTCCATTTACAAATACTGGCGACGGACTTCCTTATGATTTCAGTTCTAAGCCTTATGCTCTTCCTTCAGATTCTCCTTCAAGTGCTTATTCAGATCTTAGCAAAGGCATGCCTCCTATGATTACTAATCCCCTTGATAAAAATTATGGACGCTCTGCCATTGTGCCTGCTGTAAATACTGTTGTTAAAAATTTCAGATTCCCTCAGGTTTGGAGAAGCAATATCGCTGTTGATCAACAATTACCTTATGGTATCGTTGGTACGTTGGAATTCATCTACACAAAAGATATTCATGCTGTGTTTATCCGTGATGCTAACCTCGCTGCTCCTGTTGGAAAAGTTCAGGGTGATGGAAGACCTCTTTACGGAGCTGCCCCAACATCAACCATCAATACTGATCGCGCTATCTTATCAAATGACCGTCGTGTTAATGGCGACGTAGGTCAAGCGCTTGTGTTAGATAATACAAACAAAGGTTATCAGTGGAGTATCACTGCACAGTTACAAAAGAACTTTAGCCGAAACTTCCAGGTTTCTGCAGCCTATACTTACACCGATGCTCGCGAAGTTAATCCTCAGAGCGGTTCAACTGCCGGAAGTATTTTCACCTCGCAAGCTAACTTGCTAGGTCCAAACAATCCTGGTATGTCTTATGCAAATGCTTTAACACCTCATCGCATCATTGCATATGGAAGCTACAGAAAAGAGTATTTGAAACATTTTGCAACCACTTTCTCTGCCACTTATGAAGGAAGATCAGGCGCCATGTTCTCATACATCTATAATGGCGATATGAACAGCGATGGAACTACAACCAACGACTTAATCTACATTCCAAGAACTAAAGATGAAATTGTTTTAAGCACAGCTAGTGCTACTGACACTCGTACTATTGATCAGATCTGGAATCAGCTTGATACGTATATCAGACAAGACAAATATCTGAACAGCAGAAGAGGTAAGTATGCTGAGCGCAATGGCGCTATCAGCCCATGGGTAAACAGATTAAACTTTAGCTTACTGCAGGATTTTTATGTTGACGTAAAAGGCAGAAGACATACTATACAATTGTCTGCCGCACTTGACAATGCTCTAAATCTTTTTGATTCACACGCTGGTTTAATCAAGAATCCATCAAGATCTTCACTCATCCGTTTCCTCGGATATGAACAACCTCATACTGCAGGTACAGTATCTTCTCCGGTTGCTACTTCAGGACCAACTTCAACATTGGGTTTACCCTGGGCACCAACTACAGGAAGACCTGTATATACATTTGAAACGAATACCGATGGCACACCTCTTAATGCATCGTACATACCTGATCAAACTGTTAATGGCCGCTGGCAATTACAAGTTGGTGTACGATACATATTTTAAGATGATTTTGACTTAACCAGAAAAAACAATGATGACATTGAATATAAATAAAATAACTGCCGCGCTGGCCACCAGTATGCTGATGTGTACTGTTGCCTGCCAGGATGTTGATTTAAGCACGCCTGATCTTAGCACAACGGCAACATCATCTCATGCAAATTTCCTGATGGTTAATGCATCAACAGATGCACCATCACTTGATCTGTATGTTAATAATGTAAAAACCGGAAGCAGCATTTCGACAGGCTCAACACAATCGGAATATACAAATGCTCTTATTACATCAAATGGAGTATTAGCTAATACCAATCTTCGTGCGAAAGCAAGTAGTGGCACCATTGGTGGAGTATTGGATAAAAGTGATTTGATCTTCAGGGCAGCAAACAATTCAACTAATAATTTTCAGGCTGCTGACAGTGCATATTATACACTGATTGTATTGGATTCAATCACTCGTCCTAAGCCACTTCGCACGCTAAATGCTTCAAACTTTGGTGACATAACATATTATTCAAGTGTTAGCGAATTTACTGCTCCTAAAATTGCAAGTAGTGGTGATACAACAATTACTTTGACTTCCAACAACTCTATAGTAACCTACAACCTTGTGAAGAAATATAATGGTGGTGTAGCACCTTCATTTCTTTCTGCTATAGGAACTGTTCCATTGGGAAGCACTGATCCAGGCGGACTTCGTTTCTTAGTTATTACAGATCAATTACCATTGCCATCAACAACTCGTTTTCCTAAACCAGCTGCAGGCAAATGCGCTGTTCGTTTTATTCATGCTTCACCTAATACAGAAGATAACGTAACCGTAAAAGTTGGAGGAACATCGATAACAAACTCCGGAAGCGTGCGCAGTTTCCCTATGAAATATCCTACATTCAGTCCATCAGTAGGTTCAAGATCAGTTACACTTTCAAACTATCAGACTCTTAGTTCAGGAACGATGGATATTACGGTGACTGGCACAGGTGCAACTACATTAGCTACACAACTTGGTTATGTATTTGACGATAAAGGTGTCTATACTATAGTTATGTCTGGCAACAGAAATGAGGTAACGGGTGCAAACCTATTAGTGCTATCCATCATTAAAAACAAATAAGGATATGAAGGAATATTTTAAAAATGTTAATCGTGCATGGTCATCTTTAGTTGTTATGCTTTCGCTGGCAGGCGTGAGTTGCTCTGATGATTTTAAATCGCCGGTAGCACCAACAGAAACGACAACTATTAATGCAAAGGTAACTGCCAATACTGATCTGAATATTCTTGAAGCTCTTCTTGCAAAATCAGGATTAGATAAGAATTTAGGAAACGCTAACTCAGGCACGTATACTTTATTTGCCCCAACGGATGATGCCTTCCTGACTTTCTTTCAATCGGCATCTATTTACAACAAGACGCTCACAGAACAACAGGCTCTTGATACAATTAAATACATGACCAACTCTGCACCAAGTGCTAACTGGAATCTGGCTGTGCTTGTTTCACGATTGAACTATCACCTGATTGGCTCTAAGGTTACTTCATCTGATATTGGTGGAGGAAAGACTTTCATAACGTTTAATGGTGCAAGACTTTCGTTGTCAAATCAGAATAGTGATGTATTGTTGAATGCAAATTCTGGTTCAACAGGAGCCAAGGTTGTAACAGCTGATACGCAAGCGTTGAATGGAGTTTTCCATACTATTGATAAAGTTATGGCTATTCCCAGCACGTCTACAACAGTACTAACCCCTTTTGGAATGAGCGTATCGTATGGTGCTACTACAACTGTCAGCGGCGGAACTGATACTGGAGCTGATTCTAACGGTGCTGACTTTGATCTTTTTGCTTTTGCAATTCGTACGGGTAATATAGCACCAACACTTATTCCTAACTCTTCGCCATTACCTGACTTTACAATATTTGCTCCAACAGATGATGCCATGCTTGCCTATCTGGGTGCAGCAACAGAAGCAGATGCCATTACTGCTATAAAAGCCATGACTACTGATGATGTTGCAAACCTGGTAAAGTATCACATCGCTTCCGGAAGACTTTTGTCAACAGATTTATCTGACGGTTTAGTAGTGACTACGTTATTGACATCTAAAACAATTAAAGTTGCTCTTAATGGCGCAACCATAACACTTGGTGATGGCAATCTTGCTGCAGATCCTGTAGTAACTTCACCTAACGGCACTTATAACGACGGTGTTGTGCATACTATAAATGGTGTGTTACAGGCTAACTAACGTGTAACTCAATTTCTGAATAAAAGAGCTCCCCGGTGGAGCTCTTTTTATTTCATCTCCAAAATGGGTAACTTAGAGCTTCTATGCTGGCTGATAAAAGGTTTATCCTGGCAGGCTCTCTTGTTATTCTTGCCTGCTTTTCCTGCGATCCGTCTTCTGATGAAGATTTTGCTTCATTGCCAGAAGTGGAAATCGATCTTCCCGCTATTGCAAAACGTGGCTACATCACGGCCTTAGTTGATAATAATTCTATCAGCTATTTTATCTATAAAGGACAAGCCATGGGTTATGAGTATGAGTTACTCAAACTACTCGCCAAACAACTTCACGTAAGATTAAAAATAAAAGTAACGAGTGGTGTTGAGCACGCTATTGATCAACTCAACAAAGGTCAGGGCGATATTATTGCATTTCCATTGACCATAACAAAGGCACGACGAAATTTTGTCACGTTCACCAATCCACACTTTAATACTTATCAAGTGTTGGTTCAGCGAAAACCGGATGGCTGGGAAAAACTTGGGCCCGATGTGGTTAATGAAAAACTCATACGCAATCCTGTTAAACTAATCGGAAAAGATGTGTATGTTATTAAAGGAACAAGCTTTGAATTACGATTAAAAAATCTGTCAGAAGAAATAGGTGGTGACATTAATGTAAGGCTTGATACCATGACAGCCGAAAGCGAATCGGTTATAAAAAAAGTAGCCAATGGCGAAATTGATTATACTGTTGCCGACCATTCGATGGCACAAGTAAATGCTGCCTACTACCCTAACCTTGATGTTAATACCGTGCTCAGTGTGCCTCAACAAATTGCCTGGGCTGTTAGAAAGAATTCACCTAAGCTTCAACACGCCGTTAATGGTTGGCTTACATCAATAAAAAAAGAACCAACTTTCATGGTCATATATAATCGCTATTATAAAAGTCCGCGAACATCATTGCTGCACATGAAAAGTGATTACTCTTCTATTGGCGACAGTGAAAAACTTTCTCCTTATGATGACCTTATCAGGCTTGGCGCTACTAAATTAAAGTGGGACTGGCTACTTCTTGCATCACTTGTATACCAGGAGTCGAAGTTTGATGCTGATGATGAATCGTGGGCTGGCGCGCGTGGATTGATGCAGCTCATGCCAGAGACAGCAAAACGATTTGGCGCTTCTAATCCTGACGACCCTGAACAAAGTATGAAAGCAGGCATCAATTATTTATCATACCTGAACAGATATTGGTATACAAGAGTGCCAGACTCAACAGAGCGTATCAAATTTGTGCTGGCTTCATATAATGCAGGACTATCACATATCATTGATGCCATGAGGCTAACTCAAAAAAATGATCATGATCCGACCGTGTGGAAAGACAATGTTGAATATTACTTAAGGAAAAAATCTGAATCTAAATTTTATCGCGACCCTGTCGTTAAAGCTGGATATTGCCAATGCGATGAGCCTGTTAACTACGTTAATGAAGTGCTGGAACGATACGAGCAATATAAAACGCATCTCTCAGAAGTTAATTCTATCAGCATGAAATAGTCAGCGTAGTCTGTATCAATACAATTCACATCTAGGTAGAAATACTCAAAATTAAGGCAATCACGATTTTTGAAGTCTGAGTTTAGACATTACTCATAATTTTTACATTATTTTTATCACGCATTAAAACCCCTCTCATTATGATTAAGAACTACAAATTTTTGCTAGGTGTATACATTGCATTTCTCCTGCTTTGCCAATCGTGTATATCACCAGATCAATTAATGACTTCATGTCGCATCACAAAATTCCGTTGGGAAAACCAGCAATACATCGCTAAATACAATTCATCCAGAAGACTTATTCTTTTAGAAGCTGATACAAGCAAGATTGTTTTCTACTACGATGAACAAAACAAACTCAATGCTGCAGAAATTTATTTTGCAGGCACACCTGGAGCACGTCATCGGTATGAATATATACAAGGGCCTTATGGCATCACCCAGATTGACCATTATACGCTCCGTGACCGTGAGCATCAGCGTGAACTTATTCATTACAGAAGCACTTCAAGAATAGACTATACTATTACACAGGAGTTTTATCACGACTCTATCACCTTCGAGATCAGGCACGACTTCATTTTTACGGAGAGTAATCTCACTACCATTTCATCAACATCATCTTATATCAATTCCACCTACAATGCGAAATTTGACTCCAGGTCTAATCCATTCAGAACATTGGGCACAGCCGTAGGGAGTCGATTGTTTTTTCCTGTAGGCTTATTCTCTTTCTATCCGCTTAACCAGTTTGATGTTTCTTATGCGGCACGATTCTCAAAAAACAATCCCATGTATGGCGAGTATCAGCTTAGCGCAACAGGTCTCGACCCTGAAGAACAAATTTTTGATTATGTCCTAGACAATGGTCTCATTAAAAAAATTCATTGGACCAACTCAAGCTATGGCGTTACTTCAAGCAAAGATTACGAATTTGGATATGACTGTCCTGAAACTATGCACTAATACCTCTGCATAAAAAGCTTAACAGTTCCTGAAGTTTGATTACACAAAATCATAACTGCTTAACCACAATGATTGAATTTGAATTGATGCCGTGAATACTGTATTTTAGTTACCCATCAATTCACTTCAATTATGAAAAAGTTTTTACCCGGCTTCTTTTTAATTCTTATTGCACATCTATCTCAGGCTCAACTCCAGCAACTTTTGCATGAAGATTTTAGCACGAACAATTATGGCTGGTATGAAACCCAGACTGACAAGGTAACGCTGCAGGTGCGCGATGGTAAATATTATTTTAGTGTGCCTGATGGTGGATGGATGTCTTATCTGACACCCTACATAGATGCCAGCAAAGATTTTTCATTGGAAGCAACTTTCACGCAACTTGATGGCAAGATCGATAATAGCATCGGCCTTTTGTGGGGCTATAATGATAAAGATCTGAACAGCTTTACATTTACTACTAACGGATATTGCAGAATTTACTGTGCTGATAAAACATTAGCCATCTCCGATGAATGGCGAAAAGTTGACAACATAAATCCATTATGGAAAGACAATAGAATTAAAATAGAACAACGCGGAACAGCCACCTATTTCTACTTGAACGGAAAAGAAATTCTTAAAACAAAAATATTACCGTGGTATGGCAAGCAGGTTGGATTTGTTGGCTATACCCAAATGAGATTTTTAGTCGATGATTTTATTATTTCAAATGCAGCAAAGATAAATCTACCACAGAATGCTAACCTTAGTGTTCAGAAAGAAAATCTAAGCTTCTATGTTAATTCTCCCTATGACGAAGTGGGGCCGAAGATTTCTTCTGATGGTAAGACTCTTTACTTTGGACGAAAGAAAAGCCCGGACAATCTTGGCGGTGTTGATGATGGTGAAGATGTCTGGATGAGTAACTCTACCGATGGAAAAAACTGGCAGCGAAGTGTAAATCTTGGCACCCCGGTAAATTCAACAAGTGTAAACAATCTTGCTTCTGTCAGCACTGATAACAATACATTTTTGTTTCATGCTGCCGACGGTTTTTCATTTATGCATCGAACACTCGATGGCTGGTCTGCACTGGAAGACCAGGGGATTCATTTTAAAAACGAGGCTGATTTTCTGGAAGGTTGTCTTTCTCCTGATGGCAAAGTGATTCTCTTCACGGCTAAACTGAAAAAGAATATCAACTACAGAGAAAGTAATAAGGAACGTGATATTTATTTATGCATCAAACAAAGTAATGGCAAGTGGAGTGAACCGATCAACGCAGGTAGCTCACTAAATTCTTCAGGCGACGAGTACTCTCCTTTTCTTTCAGCAGATGGTCGTACACTTTATTTTGCTACAGACGGGAGACCTGGCTACGGAGGCGTAGATGTATTCATGTCGAAAAGATTAAATGATAGCTGGACACAATGGAGTGAGCCCGTTAATCTCGGCCTCGGTATTAATTCCGTAGGCTTTGATGCTTATTATACATTACCCGCATCAGGAGAGTATGGCTACATGGTAAGCAATATTAAAACATTTGGACTCACTGATATTATCCGGTTTAAACTTCCTAAGGTATTACGACCTGATCCTGTTGTTCTCGTATCAGGCAAAGTTCTTAATGCAAAAACCAAAGCTGTTGTTAGTGCAGCGATTACATTTGATGATCTTACAACAGGCAAAGAAATTGGTGAAGCACGTTCGGATCCTCAAAGTGGCGATTATAAGATAGCTCTTCCATCCGGAAAGAACTATGGCTTTCATGCTTACGTAAGCGGATATTTTTCCGTCAATGAAAATCTTGAATTAACAGACTTAAAAGAATACACCGAGTTGAAGAAAGATTTGTTCCTGGTTCCTATTGAAATTGGAGAATCAATCCTGCTAAAAAATGTTTTCTTTGTTCAGGGTAAGCCACAACTTAAACCAGAATCTTATCCGGAGTTAGACAGATTAACAGAAATATTGAAAGCAAATCCTTCCATTGAAATTGAAGTAAGTGGACATACTGATAATCACGGTGATGCAGCGGCTAATCTTGCCCTATCAAGTCAGCGTGTTGAAACTGTTAAAAGTTATTTAACTGGAAGAGGAATTGACATAAAACGAATTACCGGAAAAGGATATGGAGGCACGATGCCTGTGGCACCAAATGATACAGATGCGAACAGACAACTAAACAGAAGGGTTGAATTTAAGATTGTTAAAAAATAATCGTTCTGCTATGTCTATAAAACAAAATCTCTAATCCCGAGATACGAGATTAGAGATTTTTGTTTTGTTAACGGCTCTAGTCTTTTTTCTTTTCTTCTTCCTTTTTCTTTTCCTCTTCCGTTTTCTCGTCTTTTTTCTTTTCGTCTTTTTTCAGAGTCGACTTATCTCCTTGTTGTGATTGACCTGGTGTATAACTTCCTGGCTTCTGTCCCGGTCTGACATTTGATGGCTGGCCTTGCTGGTTACCACCGCCCCCTTGTTGCATACCACCACCATTATTATTATTATCGCCACCACCATCTTTCAAGTCATCATTGTTAATTGACTTTCTCCGTTTTGGCGCATCAAAACTCATCTTGCCTATGCGATAGCTAAACGTCACTTTAAAGTTCATCAAATGCATAACGTTTGTACTGTTCTGTGCAAGAACCGGCGACTCGCTTTTTGTTTTAATTCTGAAATTAGGTGTGAAGAAGTTCTCAGCGCCAAAACCAATACTTCCCTTCTTTTCATTAAAGTCTTTCTTCAGACTAAGACTGTAGATACCAAAGCCACCTTGTGTTCCCTGTAATTGTATTTGCCTGCCTCTGTAGAAACCAAAAAATTGAAAGCCCCATGTTTTTGTAAAGTTGTAGTTTCCAAATAATCTGTAGCCTACTACCCAACCACTATTGCTGGCATTATATCTCGGATCTGGTACATTATTTTTTAAGGAAGCATAGAAAATATCAGTACCACCATTTAATGAAAACTTGTTACTAATATTAACATTGGCAAAAATGTTAAAGCCATAAGCATCTTCCTGACCAATGTTTTTGTATGTTGTACGAATACCACCTTTCTGCGCTGGGTCGCTACTTTGAATCGAATCCCTTATCGTCTGAATTGAGTTGGTGGTATTACGCATAAAGGTTGCAAAATTAATTGACGATCCTTTGATGTATGTACTGTATGTCAACTCATAGTTGTTGGTGTATTCCGGAGAAAGATTTGGATTGCCCTGCGTATAATTAAGATTGTTAGAGTTCTGAATGCTTGGATTCAGGAACTGGATTGAAGGTCGTTGTATGCGTCTGTTATAGGCAGCTTTAATTGTATTACCATTGCTCAGTTTTTTAGAAATGTTAATACTTGGCACTAACACACTATAAGAAGGAATATTACTAACGGACGGACCATCCTGAGACTTTTGAAAGTCGGCATTTATACTGGTGTATTCGTAACGACCACCGGCTTTTAAACTATATGTTTTAAGAAAGCTCAATGTATATGACAGATATCCTGCTGTAACATTTTGATTGTAATTAAATACGTTTGCAGGTTGTGTGGGTGATGACTGATAGTTTCCATCTGAACCTGCTACCAAATATTTATAATTACTCGACACACTTCTTGAAATATTCTTTCCTCCAAACTCAACAAGTTGTGTAGTACC
>DATCRE010000109.1:0-4555 GCA_036569145.1 Cyclobacteriaceae bacterium | reverse complement strand
TTTTCTGCGGATGAATGTTTGAAATAAATATGTCGCCATAAATCTTCTCTCCATTCTGAAGTTCAACGTATTGAATCAGTCCTCCCTCTTCTGCAATGCGCACCACCTTCGTATCGCGAAGAATTACGCCTCCTCTGCTTGTTATTTCTTTTGCGAGGTAACGACCTATCTGTGAACCGCCATCAACAAAACGATATGCACTTTCAATGTAACTATTGATCACCAGTGCGTGAACATAGAAAGGTGTTTTATCGGGCTGACCTGCATAGAGAAGATTTGTACCGCCTAAAACATTCTGTAGCTTTTTATTAGAAGTCAGTCCTTCAATAAAATGTTTGGTATCAGTTTCAAGAGCATCTACTTTATCAGAGAAACCACCGCTGCGTAAATTATAAAGTGGAAACTTCTGGCAAACATCTTTGATAGCATCACAATATTTTCGGATGGCAACTTCTTCATCCGGAAAATCTTCAAGCATGGTTTTTATGAAGCGGTCATATCCCTGCGCATAACGATATACTTTAGGATCGTCGGCAAACGTAACAGCATCAAAAACATCTTCATCAAGCTTACGAAGCTTTAACTTGTCCATAATGCCGAGATACTTGAAGAGCTGGTAAAGGTTCTGACCTTTATCTAAGCCACCCACATAATGCACACCTGAATCAAAAATAACTTTGTCTCTGGCATACGTCTGCAGGGTGCCACCAATCTGCTTATTCTTTTCAATAACACAGACAGATTTCCCCTCCTTTGCCAGGATGGTAGCACAGGCTAATCCGCCCATACCGCTGCCTATAATTACTGCATCATACTTCTTCATGAGCCATTTTTCGTATTTCGGATCACAAAAATAACATTCGACGTAAACTTTGTATCATCCACGATCTCAACATCAAGCCCAAATTTGTCCGCTTCGTGACGTATAGTCTCCCCAGACATAAAATTCAGGTCATTTTGAGACTTATTGAACCCCAGTAGCTTCACAGAAAAGAACTCCGAAAGCTGGGTTCCTTTATGCCTTTCGGCCATATCCTTGTTACCTTCCCTCACAATAACAGCCCCGCCCGGTGTAATGGATGCAAACACTTTTTGCAGCATCAGAATCTGTTGTTCTGGTGTAAGATAATGCAATACATCGGCAATGATAATAATGTCATACTTCTTGTCGATCTCGTAAAGTGTTATGTCACTATGAAAGAAATTGATCTTTTCATTTTTGGAATAACAATGATTGGCCGTAGCAATCTTTTCTTCATCATAATCTACACCGGTTATCTCACGGTCGGCTGAAAGGAAATGAAGCATGTAGCAAAGAAATCCATAGCCACAGCCCAGATCAAGAACAGTTGCCTGCTTGGGTATAAGCTTCTCAAACGGTTCATAATTTTTTTCAAGCGAAACTTTTACACGCATGTACCATTCCAGCACTGGTCCTTTGAAAAGATAGTTGCTGATTAACTTTCTACGGAAGTATGCGGGTGTTTCAAGTTCAGCAGCGAGTGAAGCATACTCCTGCTTAAAGTACCTACTGATTTGTTTTGTTCGTTCTGAATACGTGGTACCAAACTGTGTGTTGTCTGCCGTTATGCGGGGAAGAAATTTCAATGTCATCACGCCCTTATCAACATACAACTCTCCTTTCGGAATAAGATTGCCTGATCCGTGTATCAGCAACGGACGTATATCAGCTCCCAGTTGTTCTGCCATGTAGAAAGCGCCTTTGTGAAAGCGTTTCAACTTACGATCTGATGTTCGAGTTCCTTCGGGAAAAATGAGTATGGAGTAACCTTGTTCAAGTCGTTCGCGCATTTTGTCGATGTGTTCGGTTCCTCCTCCTTCTGTAACGGGATAATATTCAGCCAGCCGAACAACAAAACCAAACACGGGCGAATTCCAAACCCATTGATTTGTTACCAGCAACATCTTGGGCGTTAATGAAACTGTCGAGAGAATATCAAGGATAGATTGATGATTGGCAACAATGATGGCGGGCTTCTCGAAATCGCCATTGTTAATAATTTTCTTCTTACCGCTAAACGAAAGTGGAAAGATGAAACCCGTGAACTTACATAGCAGATAGTGATACGCTACCTTCATACGTTCACTCTTGAAAGGCCAGAGCCTGAACATAACAAAGCCTATGATGGTAAATACAAATGCACCAAACGTGAAGTATGCATAAGGAATGGTAGATTTTAATGTGCCCCACGCTGTTCGAGGTGTTTCTCCCCTTGATGCCGGGCCGCTGATCATTAACCTGAAAAGAAATGGCTCAATGGTCTGCGACATAATAAAAACACAAACAATACCGATAATCGAAATAGCAGCGATTGACTTCAACGCCGGGTGTTGTGCAAAAATCAGAACACCCAAACCCGAGATGGTAGTGATAGCCGAAAGAAAAATTGAGGTCTTGATAGACGACAGACTTTCTTTACCAGTCTTATATTCCTGCTGAAGCCCATCCATAATAAAAATACTATAGTCATCGCCCAAACCAAAGATAAAGGTGGACACCATTACGTTTACGATATTGAATTCAATACCCACCAAAGCCATGATACCCAGAATCCAGATCCAGGTAATGAGCATGGGTACAAAAGTTATCAGTGTAAGTTCAATTCTTCCGTAAGCAACCAACAAAGCAAAGAAGACCAACAGCGAAGTAAACGTAACTATAAAGTTGAAGTCGGCATTGACAAACTTGACAAACATGTTGGTGAGCATTTGTTTGTCGAGGCCGTGAACATGATGATAAGGTTGTAGTTCGTTGTAAAGCTTTTCTTTTTGTTTAGGATCGGCTTTAACCAGTGTTACGATTGATGCCTTGTTATTTTTATCGTTGATATAGTCATCAAAAAATTGAGTTCGTATACCATTCAGATCTGCAGCTGTGGCGGGCTTATAATTTTTGGTGAGCAGCGAATCAAAGTTTGAAAAGATCACAGGCGAGAATTTCATCTTCTCTCCTTCTGCCCGAAGAGAAGTTAGCAGCGTCTCTCTTTTTGTTTTATCCCAATACGTATTCCATCTGTTAATTCTTACTTGCTGTAAAGAATCGGAAACGATGAACGATGAAACAGACGATATTTTACTAATTACTCCTTCCTGCTTTAATTTATCAAGCACAGGATTAATGTTTTCATTGTTACACAGTGCTTCCTGCATATCTTTTCCATCGGTAACAATGTAGACTGAGCTCAGGGAAAATTTATTGATAGCATTTAACTCATCCTGGGCATTCTTCATTTCTGTGTTCATGAAGTTCAGACTATTCATATCGCTATTAAACTCTACCTGTTGAGCAAAATAGAATAGCACTGGTGTAAGAATAAAGATGAACAACACCAGGTATTTGTTCGATTCAAACTTTTTCTTTGCCAGTCTGTCAACCCACGTATCATGATTAACAACACCAAAGAAATCATCTTTAACGAGATGAGGTAAAAAGATTAGTGAACACAAGGCTGCACCAATCAGGCTAAAGCCTGCAAACAAGCCTAAGTCGCGAAGCACACCTGCGTTGGCAAATTGAAGACAGAAGAATGCCAGCACTGTGGTGGTGCTACCGATGGTCATAGGTTGTGCCAGATCTTTTATTACTTCACGAATGGATGAAGTATGCCTGAGATGTGCAAGAAAATGTAAGGAGTAGTTTACCGCTATTCCAAGTATAACGGCACCTGCACCAATGGCAATAACCGAGATAGAACCTTGAATAAGATAAACGCATGACAGCGCGAACAAGCCTCCAAACAATACCGGTATTAAAATTATAAACGGCGCACGCTTTTTACGAAGGAATCCAAACAGAAATATGATAAGCAACACCATCATTAAACTCATCGTCAGTATGGTGTCTTTTCTTAACTGTGTAGCATTGCCTGCCGCTACAGCTGCTGCACCAAAGTAGAGTGATTGAACGGCGTTATGTTTATCGCTTTGTTTCTTTAACAGTTCATCTAGCGTTGAAACCATCTTGCTGTTATGACCAGTGTCATTAGACGGATATGATGGCACCATAAAAAACAACAGCCTTCGATGATCTTTGGTCACGATGTAATTATCATACAGCTCAAAGTTCTCATCAAACTGAAGACCTTTTAATTTCTTTACGGCTAGCATGGAAATGCCAACTGGATCTTTGGCAATCATCCGTTTCAATACGATACCCGCAGGAGATACTAACTGCCGATAATCATTCTCCAGCGTGGCTTTGATGTTTCCTGGTTGAATAAGTGAATCAATTTCTATGTAATCTCTTTCATCAAGAAAAACAGGAAGATGATCGTAGAGCGTACCGAACATTTTGAGTGCAACCTCGTCATCAACCTTGTAATTAACTTTGGAGATATACGGTTTCAGTTCCGTTTCAATGGATGCTACCAATTCATCGGTGTAAGCAATGAGACTATCAGGCTGAGGTTCTTTCAGAGAGTCCTTAAGCGAAACCATGACAATAAGTTTTTCCATGAACCTGGAGTTCTGAAAAATCTCATTGAGCTTTTCTACTTTTTTGTCTTTTGGAAAAAATTTAGAAACATCTTCTTCC
>DATCRE010000108.1:0-2667 GCA_036569145.1 Cyclobacteriaceae bacterium | reverse complement strand
TAAATTAATTATCACGGAGATCAACAACACCTCATCATACGTTGAGATGCTGCGATTATGCGCTGAGAAAAAACATGAGTATGAACTTGAAATTGCAACAGGCATTGAGTTCAGAAAAGAAAATCATCTTCTTTATGTTGCCCTCGCTAAAAACAATGAAGGCTTTGAAGAACTAAACAGGTTTCTCTCCTACCATAACAACACGAGTGAACCGTTACCAGAAAGACCCCTCTCTTTTGAACATGCCTTCTGCATTTTTCCCTGGGGAAATATGCAGCCTGAAAATTTACAAGCGCATGAATTCATTGGCATACAACCCAAAAACCTGAGTCGCTTTACACTTGATAAAAATTATAAAGCGCATCCTGAAAAATATGTGATTCTTCATCCCGTAACATTTATTGGAAAGCGTGGCTTTAATCTTCATCGTATTCTTCGTGCCATTGGTAATAATGTAGTACTCTCCAAATTGCCAGCTCATTTGCAGGCCGATAAACAGGAATATATGCTTTCTGAAAAAGAACTGGCACAGAAGTATCAGCTCTTTCCTGCGTTGTTACAAAACACTAAAAAACTTATAGATGCCTGCTCCATTCAATTTGATCTGGGTGTCGATAAAAACAAACAGACCATAACAGGAAATCCTGATGATGACTGGATGTATCTCGTTACACAGGCACGCGAAGGATTACAAAAAAGATATAATGCTTATGATGAGGTTTTAGAAGAGCGATTTAATCGTGAGCTGAATACGATAAAAAAGAAAGGCTTTACTTCTTATTATCTCATTGCGTACGATCTCATTCTTTTCGCGCAGAAGAAAGGTTTTGATCATGTAGGCCGTGGAAGCGGAGCCAACAGTCTTGTAGCCTATTGCCTGGGCATCACCAACGTTGATCCGCTTGAACTGGATTTATATTTTGAACGATTTCTGAATGAAGAGCGTGTTACTCCGCCAGACTTTGATATTGATTTTTCATGGACTGATCGCGATACGGTTTATGAATATCTGTTTGAACGCTATGGCAAAGATCATGTCTGTCTGCTTGGTTCGTATGCTACCTTTAAATTAAATGCTGCCGTTCGCGAACTGGGTAAAGTCTTCGGGCTTCCCAAAGAAGAAATTGATAACCTGGCCGATGCTCCGGAGCAAAACAAAAAGCGAGATCACATCGCTGAATTAATTTTTCGTTATGCAGCTTACATGAAAGAAATGCCGGCGCATTTATCTATTCATGCTGGTGGTATACTCATCACTGAAAAACCTATTTATCATTACACAGCAACAGAGCTTCCGCCGAAAGGTTATCCGGTTTCATTTCTCGATATGTACGGCGCCGAAGACATGGGCATTTTTAAACTTGATGTATTGAGTCAGCGTGGGCTTGGTCATATTAAAGACACGGTGAAGCTTGTTAAAAAAAACAAAGGCATTGATATAGATGTTTACCGGTTTCATGATTTCAAGCAAGATGAACGAGTACGCAGCCTGCTGAAGAGCAGCAAAGCCATGGGGTGTTTCTATATTGAATCACCTGCTATGCGTACACTTATTGCCAAATTAAACTGCGAAGATTATCTCACATTGGTGGCCGCGAGCTCCATCATTCGTCCCGGAGTAGCGCGCTCGGGCATGATGAAGGCTTACATTGAACGCTATCATGCCGTGCGTAACGGAAAGGGCTATGAAAGCATTCATCCCAAAATGGATGAGCTCATGAGCGAAACGTTTGGTGTAATGGTATACCAGGAAGATGTTATTAAAGTAGCGCATGAATTCGCAAAACTCACACTAACCGAAGCAGACGTATTGCGCCGAGCCATGTCTGGCAAGTATCGCACACGCAAATCTTTTGATGAGATCCGCGGCAAGTTCTTTTCAAATTGCAAGAAGATTGGTTATGAGAAACATGTAATTGACCGCGTGTGGCTTGAGATAGAAAGTTTCTCCGGATATTCATTTGCCAAAGGACACTCCGCCAGTTATGCCGTGGAGAGTTACCAGAGTTTATACCTCAAAGCCTATTATCCACTAGAGTTTATTGTAGCCGTGATCAATAATTTTGGTGGGTTCTACCGACGTGAATTTTATTTTCATGAAGCACGTATGCTCGGAGGAAAAGTAGAGGCGCCATGTGTTAACCACAGTGAATACACTACCAACCTGATTGATGATAAGATTTACATTGGTTTCATTCACATAAAAAGCCTGGAACAAAAATATGGAGAGAGTATCGCTCTTGAACGCGAGAAGCACGGTGCATTTAAGAGCCTCGCAGACTTTTTGAAACGCATTCCATTGGGATTAGAACAAATTAGTATCCTGATACAAATTGGCGCTTTTCGTTTTATTGGAAGAACAAAACAAGAGCTGAAATGGGATGCTATGTTATACTTCAGTCATGCCAGACAACATGTTACTGCCACAGGTTCATTGTTTGAAGAAGAGCAACAGATTTTTGATATGCCGGTGCTGGAAACTCATCCGCTGCAAGATGCTTTTGATGAAATCGAACTTCTTGAGTTTCCATTGTGCGATCCGTTTCTATTATTGGCTACGAAAGATTATGGTGATACTACTTCTTGTGAACTAACCTCCAGGCTGGGCAAAGAAATTTCTATTGTAGGTTATGTTGTTGACATCAAAAACACCAGCACCAGGAATGG
>DATCRE010000107.1:0-3648 GCA_036569145.1 Cyclobacteriaceae bacterium | reverse complement strand
ACTATTTATAAGTTCCTTACGGGAAACGTTGGATCAACCAACATTCAAACTTTACCTGCTTCCTATCGAGATCAGTACACGAATTGATGTGCAAACCAAAATTGAAGGTCTTGTAACGGCCTTCGCTATGCTACTCGGTGCAGGCTTTATCTATCTCATTAACCAGATAGAATTCTTCAGTATAATCTATGTAACCATCTTTACGTTGCCGCTGCTGGGCATTTGGTATTTGGTTACTAACCGCATGCACGGCAACTACCGCCAAACACTGCAAAACACTTTATTGAACAATAAAGCAAAGAGCAACCGTAAGGAAGAAAAGCAGTATACGGTTAACAAAGTTCTTGAAAATGAAGTAAACAGTTCAGTAGAAGAGAAAGTAATCTACGGGTTAAAGCTTATGGAAAAGCTCGAACCTGCCCTGTTTGAAAATACAGTAATCCGGTTAACGGACAGCGCTAATCTCAGAATCAAGACCTTTGCAGAGAACAAAGTTAAACTCATTGGAATTGAGAAAGAATCTGATATAAAATCATTAGCAAACCTGGCGCGTGGTGAGGCTGAAGACAGTGATATATTATCTATTTCGCCAGAGAATCTGTTAAAGCTCAGTAAGTCTATTAAACAGAATGACAGGGTTCTGGCCAGCAAACTTTTACGCAAGCTCATCAGCACCAAGACGATCTTTGTGTTGCTTGAATTGCTTCGCGACCCTGATCCAAAAGTGCGCTACGAAGCGCTTCTTACAGCGCGTCGTGTAAAGCGCCAGGAAACATGGTCTGTACTTATTGAAATGCTTGGCTCTCCATCTTATGGACATCATGCCGCTGCTGCATTAAAAGAAGCTGGTGAATCTGTTCTGCCAACACTGGAAGCTGCCTTTCATAAATCAGGACAAACCGACCTGGTAATGTTACGCATCGTTCAGATCATGGGACGTATCGGTGGAAACTATGCATTGCAATTGTTATGGCGCAAAGCCGATTATCCTGATAAGCGAATTGTAAAACAAATTCTTTTCTCGCTTCGCTTCATTAACTACAGAGCCACAGGACGCGAGGCGCGTGAAGTTGTAGATCTGCTGGAAACTGAAATCAGTAAAACCATCTGGAACCTGGCTTCCATCACTGAATTACCGGAAGGTGATGAATTCAAATATTTACGCGAAGCACTGCAGGAAGAAGTAGCGGATAACTATGATCAGATCATCATGCTGCTCTCCATTATATACGATCCGGAATCTGTGCAGCTGGTACGCGAAAACCTGGAGTCTGGTGAGCCTGACAGCATTGCCTTTGCTATGGAGCTTCTTGATTTGTTTATTGATCAGGAATTAAAACCTAAGCTCTTCCCTTTGCTGGATCAAACTTCTACCCAGCAAAAACTGGAAACGCTTCAATTATTTTATCCGCGCGAAAATTATACAGCAATACAATCCATCAACTATATTTTAAATCGCGACTTTAATCTCAACAACCGTTGGACAAAGGCTTGTGCTATTCACGCCACTGCCTATATGCCAGACTTTAGAATCAGTCGTGGTCTTGTAGCCCAGGTTTTTAATTCAGATAAATTATTGCAAGAGACTGCTGCCTGGGTAGTTTATAACAAAGACAAAAAAACATACGAAGCCATAACAGAGCGACTACCTGAAAAAGATAAAAAGTTTATCGGGTCATCTATTGAAAACAATCAACTGCTGGATGGTCTTGATGACGGTTTCTTTTTATGGATAGAAAAAGTATTGTTCATTAAACAACTCCCTGCCTTCAGGGGAATTCACGGTTCGCTGATTTGCGACCTGGCCGATAAAATTACGCCATTGGATCTTGATCGCGGTGAAGTTGTACGCTTCAATCCTGAAGACCACAACACACCTATATTTATCGTAGCCCATGGAGAGGTGAAATTAAGAAACAATGACATCCTGATAGCTAACCTTAAAAAAGAAGGACTTTATGGAGACATCTTTATTGAGGGTGCTGTAGAGAAAGCCAACATGATTGAGGCATTAGAAAGGTCTGTAGTATTTCAAATCAACATTATGGACTTCTATTTTGTGATGGCTAATCATCACGAACTGGTGCAAGGACTTATTAAAAATATTTCAACAACTAAAAACTATTCAAACATAAACCAATAAGGGGCTATGGCATTTGATATTGATGTACTGATTGTATTTGCTGACCGTGATAATGAATCTACCTCTATCGACAAATTGAGCTGGGTAGCTCAGTTCAAAAAATTTCTGGAGTTGATGCTTACACAAGTATTAGGTGATAAACCTAATATTATGCTTAAAGGTGAGCATGACTCTATGACATCACCAAAGCTTGACAACGCTGGTATATTAATATCTGTTCTCTCAAGAGATTTTATTGACTCAGGCCATTGCCTTGATCACGTTGAAGCTTTTTACAAAGCTATTGAATCATCTTCTGTGAAGAATAGAAACCGTGTTTTCAAAGTATTCAAAACCCCGCTTACACAGCAAGAGCAACCTCCACGTTTACGTGAGCTTATTGGCTATGAAATGTACCAGGTAGATCCGGACTCCGGCGAAATAAAAGATTATACGGACTACTTCAGTACGGAAGCTGAGCGTCAATACTGGATGAAGATTGTGGATCTAGCCTACGACATTTATGATTCTTTATTATATCTGAAAGACACTTCATCAAAAACAGAAGTAAAGAACATCTTCAAGCGCAAAACCATTTACCTGGCCGAAACAGGTCATGATCTCTCGGTGCAACGAAACATCATCAAGCGCGAACTGCAACGCCATGGCTACATAGTTTTTCCTAACCGAACATTACCCGGCAGCCTTGCTGACATGGAGAGACTCGTTAAAAAAGATCTCGACGAAAGCAATCTTTCCATCCACATGATAGGAAGTGCCTATGGCGAAATACCAGAAGGCTCAGACCGTTCGATTGTCGATTTGCAAAACAAACTATCAGCCGAAAGAAGTATCAGCGCCAAAGAAAAGAAACAGGAATTCTCACGCCTCATCTGGATATCTCCCAGTGTTGCAAATGCAAGTGAACGCCAAAAGAGTTTTATAGAAAATATCAAACGCGATGTTGAGGCACAGGAAGGTGCCGAAATCCTTCAGACATCACTTGAAGATTTTAAAAATATTATGCGCGAAGAACTGGTAGATACCGGCGAGAAGAAATTTATCCAGGAATCAGGTGGTCGCTCTGTCTACCTGATGCACGACCGCATTGATCACAATGCAGTACTGCCCATGATAGAGGAAATAAAAAAATCGGGCTTCAATGTTCTCATTCCACAGTTTGAAGGTGAGCTGTTGGAGCTGCGTAAAAATCATATTGAGAATTTAAAAAATCTTGATGCAGCCATTATTTACAAAGGAAAAGTAAATGAACAATGGGTGCGTATGAAAGCGCTTGATTTATTAAAGGCTCCTGGCTTTGGACGAAAGAAGCCCATTATAGGTAAGGCAATCTTTACTACACCAGGCACAAAGATGAATACCGATACCTTCAAGAGCCAGAACCTTCGCGTTATTGAAGGCGATGGACAGAAGTCAATCGAATCCTTGAAATCGTTTTTAAAAGAATTTAATCCGTAAGTCATGAGTCAAGTTGACGAACTGGTAAGTACCTCCAACCCTTTTCC
>DATCRE010000106.1:0-12194 GCA_036569145.1 Cyclobacteriaceae bacterium | reverse complement strand
AGGATGAGTGACCACTGAAATTGTAAGTCTTTGGTGCGCCTGGAAAGTTAACCCACTGATTACGGTACATCGCTGTGAGGCTCAGCTGTACATGACTCCCAGCATACGCGGGATTGATAACCAATTCATTAAAATAATATTGAGTGAATACTGGATATTGCTGGGCATAGCTTTGCACTATGCCCAATAATAAACCGGCTATAAGAAGGTGTTTAAAAATTCTACTCATGAGCGCAAGTTAGTTAACAATTTCAAGATAACCAGCTAACTGCTTGGACCCATTTCGTTTGTCAATGATATAGAAGTATGTGCCATCGGGTAAGTTAGTACCCATAACACTCACACCTTTATTTGATTTTCCATCGAAAGATATATCAAGGTTATTGTAATCAGTTGCTTCGTAAACCAATGTTCCTATGCGATTGTAAATTCTTACAATGTTACCAGGATAGTTATCAATACAATCGATATGGAAGTGAGTGTTCTTATCATCATTGTTTCTGGATATACCATTATGTGGATGAACTTCAGGTCTGATACTGAATGTTTTCTCGGCAATACAATTCATGTCCGTTGTAACAACCACTTTATAGTTATCGCTTGCTACAGCATTGTAGTCGGCATTGCCGGATGCTACAAGTTCGCCATCAATAAACCATTCAATAGATTTGATAGTGATAGGCTCCTCGTTAATAATGAATACAGCAGCATAGCCATCGTCGTTACTACAAGTGGCGTCAATCACAGCCAGGTTAAAATCAGGATAAACAGGTTTGAATACTATCGATCCATTTTTAGTTGACTGACAACCTGTAGCGGTATCAACAGCAACAACATTGTAACAATTTGTGCAATCAATCAGATCAGTGATGATGGGTTGTACTTTTGATCCAAAGGAAGCGTCTCCAACTTTAGTCCATGTGAATTGATAAGCTGAGGTATTTCCTCCAACATCAGCGCCCAGTGAACCGTTAGGATTAGTGAGATCACAACTTGTCTGATCTGCCAGCACAGTAATAGTTGGGTCCTGCAATTTGCCTGGAACAAATTTTATGGCTACAGTATCCGTGTTTGTACAACCAGTAAATATATTGGTTGCAAGTACGGTATAGAAAACATTATCAGGTGAAAGATATGCTTTCAGACTATCAACGTCAGGGCCAACATGGAATGAATTGCTTGATGGTGTAATAGCACCTTCATACCAATCAAATGAATAGTTGATAATATCACCATTAACACTTGCCGCAGCACTGCCATTAGGATTTAAGTTACAGTTCGTAACTGGCAATACCGCAGTGCCAACAACAGCCGGGAATGACTGTTCATCTTCAATAAATACTTGTATAATGTCGCTAACACAGCGGGCGTCAGCATCAAGCTTGTCTATTGCTCTTACTTTAATCACTTCACCTTGCACATCTGAAAGTTTCAGATTTGAAACTGTTTTGGTAAAGTATTTATCTGTGCCATTAAATTCCCAGACATAATTAAAATCTGTAACCGGGTCTACAGGGCCACTGCTTTTTGTTGTTGGTAATATTACAGTTGAATAAAGCGATCCATCTTCAGCAGTTCCGAGAAGAATGTTATCACATTGAGTAATGGGTGTTGAGTTGGCGCTGATACGTATTGGAATAATTGTTTCTCCCAGCGTATATGTTCCAACAGCCCAGCAATTGTTATCCAGGTTTACAACCTTGACAGTTATTGGCTGATTAAAAGAAAGATTGTTTAATGAATCCAGTGTAGTGGCATAATCAGGTGCAGCTTTTATGGCATTGCCATCATACCAATTGTAGCTATATCCATTTGTGTTTGTTCCTGGAGTAGTACCTGCTACACGAAGCATACCTTTTTGAGGGTCAACGCAATGAACTTCATTTCTGAATTTGACTAAGTCGACACCAACAGTGTTAATGGTTTTGTCATCTATTGTAACATCAGCACTCTGTGTACAACCTGTGTTTGTGTTTGTAACAACTACGTTATATGTATTGGGAACTAATCCGCTTACGCTACTTGTCATAGCTCCATTACTCCAGGCAAATGTATAAGCTGCAGGAAAAGGAGCATTAATAGTGCTTCCATCAACAGTGAGTTGTGTTACAGCGGCAGCACCTTCAGCATTAGGAGCCAAGCCATTGGCAGGATCACAATGTGTTACTGCTGTAGGTGTTAGTGGAGGCAAAGCAATAAGCTGAGGTACGTCAAGCACAGGTATTGTTTTCGTGCTGGAGCATCCACCGTTTTTAACTGTAGCTTTAAATGTTGCTGTTACTGTATAGGTATTAGGTGCAAGATTGATAGCCTTTTCACCATTAGTACCACCTATATTTCCTGCAGGTAAACCAGTCCATATAAAGTCATAGTTGTTGGGGTCATCATCAACACCAGGGTTGACACCTAACGTAAGATCAATTTCTCCACCATCTTTAGGCGCGCACTTTATGTTATCTGTAACAGTGTTGTTGATAACCGGATTGGTTGTAATACGTCTCAGGTTTACCGTAGACGACACGCGACAGCCGTCTGTTGGTGCACCTGGCTTTCTACAGGTAGCTACAAAAGTATAGAACCCAGCATCATAAACATTAGCCAACGTATAAGCTTGAGTGACAGCTGCACCTCCGGTTGCAATGGAAGTCATAGGTGCTGGCGATCCAGTATCGCCGGCGTCCGGGTCATCACTGCCTTGATATACATCGATAACGTAATCTGCTTGTGTATATGTTATGGCTGGTACAGTGGTAGTAATGGTAAGCGTTGCATCAACACTTCCGCCAAGAAGAGGAGCACATTTATCCAGATCAGTAGGCAAGGTTGATAATGAGTGTGAGTTAGCTACTGGCAGGAACTGTTGTACTACAGTTTTGCAATGGTTAGATAAGTCTTCAATCTTTATTGAGTAGTTGCCATACTTTGTTATGAATGTTGAAGAAGTACCTGTTTCATTGAACAACGATACTCCGGTAGTATCGCCACCTTTATACCAATCAAATTTGAAATTGTTACCGCTTCCACTTGAGCTTACGGATAATGTTCCAAGTCCATTCTTACAGTCAGCAGCAGCCTGAACAACGGATGGTGTTGACATAACGACAGGAATTGCATTGCCAACAGCTTGTTGCTTTACAGTAGTCTGACATTTAGTAACATTATTAAATGCCCACACATTATAAGTTCCCTGATCAAGATTTGAAAAAACGTTATTGCCCGATTGTTGGGCCGTTGTTGTTCCGTTGTCAAGGAAGAATGTGTAATCCGCTAGAGTACTACCTGATGCTGGCACACCGCTTATAGTAATAGAACCATTTTTAGGCGAACAGCTTGAATTTGATATAGCACTAGTTGTTATAACAATAGGTGCAGTATCTTCATCGATAGTTACTTCAGCGGATGAACTACAGTTGGTAGTTATCTCTGTAATCTGGATAGTGTAGATTCCCTTTGCAAGACCTGAAACGGTAGAGCTTGTTGCCCCGGGTATTTTATTTGCAGCTTGAGTATTCTGACCGTTATACCACTGATATGTATATTTTGTAACATCGTCAACAACAACTTCGGCAGCACCGTTGGCTACACCAACCTGACATGATGTTTGTTTATGCGTTTCATTGGTGGAAAGTATAACCGGCGGCAATGTTTTTGTTATCGTTGAAGTAACAGTATCTGAAACGCATTGAGAACCTGACTGATCGAACACAAAAAGTGTATAATCATTTGCATTCAAGCCAGAGAGATTTTGTGTTGAATAATCCGGAGTTCCGGGTTTTACTTTTTTGCCATTGTACCAATTAAACTGATAGCCGGAAGTATTACTTACAGCGGCGCCATTAACAGTAAGTGTTGCTGTTAAAGTTCCGGTAGGTAATGCAGAACAGTTAATTGGAGTCGGAACAACAGAGATTTTCATTTTTGGACGAGCATCTCCAACGGTTTTAGGTTTTCCGTTATTGAAGCAGCCTGTTGTTTTATCGGTAACGAGTACAGTATAAGGGACTGGCAATAGTACGCGTGCGGTATCACTTGTACTTACAATAGTTCCTGTTAAAAATTCACTTGTCTTATACCAGGCAAATGTAAATTTAGAGGCAGGGTCACCTACACCATCTTTGTCAGTGTCATTAACCACGGCTTTTAAAATACCATTAGGAACAGAACAGTTGTTATCATCCTGCACAACATATACATCTACATCAGGATCTTTTGCTGGTGATAGATTGACAGTAGCCTGAACAGTAGTAGTACCGCAACTGGCCACTTTATGAACTCCGAATACAGTATATGTACCTGCGGCACGTTGTGTATAAGTCTTGCCTTTAAAATCTGCCGGAACTGGTTTTGCTGTATTGCCATCAGACCAGTAAAAATCAAATTCATTACTTCTATCTATTGCATTAATAACAACACTGGCTGTAGCAGTTCCTGTGTGTGGTAAGCTACCATTACACTGCAAGTCATCCGTTGTGACTGTGGTCATCGGAACAGGCTTGGGTGTTACATACGCCGGAATTCCGTTGTTATAATCACATTCTATAAAGGCGGTATTAGGAAGTTTAATTGGTGTTGGTAAAGTAGTTCCTGCATCATTTAAAACAATATATAATGAATCAGCAGAACCATTTCCTTTTACTGTGAGAGAAGAAGTAGTGTATGTACCTCCAGGTATAAGGTTTGAAAGACCCACTTTAACAGTGTTGTATAATGTTGCGCCTGCTTTGAATGGGTTCTTGTTATAGAAAGAAACAGGTACATTTCCAGTGATATTCTTATTACCAAGATTTTTGATCGTCAAAGAAATTGTAAAATCTTTATCCGGACAAGTTGGAGCGTTGATTACAAGCGAGCCGGCCAGATAAGTTAAGTTGGGAGCTGCGTATTGTGGACAACCGTATGTATTAGTGTAAGGAGCCTGATTTAAAAAACTGTTAAAAGGCCTGTTCTTTCCTCCGCCTCTACAGGGTGCATTTCCACTGAAAACTTTTTCACTAAGCTGCTGATGGGTTGGTATAGTTAAGTTATCATTGACATTCACAATAAAATAGCCGTGCTGATTCCAGACTTTACGTGCAGGAACCCAGGGAGCATTAATGGGATCGCCTGATTCAAATACACGTATCTGGGCATCATCAAATAAGCTAAGAGCTTTTCCTGCTGCGGCAGGGTCTCCCGATGCACCACTCACGGCACAGGTTACGCAAATTTCAGCATGACCATCATTATCGACATCCGCTACAATGGGATATTCAAATGCCGTTCGCGACTTACAGACTTGTTGAGTCTTTGTGAAACCTGCCGGTGTTGCGCCCACAGCCTGGGTTGAAGTATAAATATATAAGTACTCTTCATCGCGGTAAACGATTTCTGATTTTCCATCCGCATTGAAATCAAATAGTGTACATCCTGTATATCCGGAAGTATTTTCAACCACACCAGCGTCTCGCCAGAGTTGGTCAAGTCCGGTTCCTGTAGTAACCTCTTTCAGAGCCACAAGATTACTACCCGTTACATAAACAATGTTCATGAGTGTGTCACCATCAATATCAGCAAGATTAAGGCGTCCTGCACCGTTGCTCCAGTTTGCAGGGTCATTGTAGTATTTGAGATTCTTATTGAAGACATCCCAGAAGAAAATGGTTGTGTTGTCATTAGGCTTGTCATAAGACCCTACTGCTAATACATCTAAATGACCATCCTGATTAAAATCGGCCACACTGGTTTGTGAAGAAGTACCCCGTGTAAAATAATGTGGATTAGAGTCGAGCAGAGTCAATGTTGCTGTGAGTGCCGCTCGATTAATAGAGACACCGTAAATGTAACAGCCTAAAATCAATTCAAGTCCCGGTGAAGTGCTATTTATATCGGCAGCAATTGGTCCATTGCTGAAAATACCTTTAGCGCTACCCATTAATTTTCCAGTATGCGCATCAAAGATTTGTGCTTTTGCATAAAATTCTGAAAGTCCATCACCGTCAAAATCTGCAATGCCATAGGTGGGAGGGGCATTTGTGCCAAAATCTATAGGGGAAGCCCATTTTTTTGTACCGGTTTTACTATCGTACGCCATTACTTTAAAGTAGTTGGTGTATGTAGGATTTCCTTTTTTATCGGTACCGGTCTGAACAACATCTTTAATTAAAACGAAAATATCAGCAGACTTGTCATTATCAATATCAGCCATAGCTATGTCTTCATACGTCGGATAAAATCCGTCCTTAGCTATGTTGATTGGATTTTCAAGATTTAATATCGATGATCCCAGGATTGGTTGGAAAATATTAATAAAGCCAGACGTTGGATTTGCACCAGTATTGAAGTCTGCAGCATTCTCTCCTCTGTAGGTTGTCACTATCTCCGGAACATTATCACTGTCTACATCACCTATGATAAGCCTGTTGGGGTGATGGGTTCCTTTATTGGAAGTATATTTTAAGTGCATGGTAAAAGGAGGGAAGGTATCAGGCTTTGCTTCGCAAGAGGCATCTTTACCAATAAAGAAGTCGGCACAAAGATTATCCGAATAGCACTCGGAGTCATAACAATCAACAAAGCCGTCACCATCGTTGTCAATTCCGTCTCCACACTTGCCAACTTCCTGGGCATAGCTGTAAGAGGTTGCTAAAAACGCCAGCAAGAACAATAACTTCTTCATAGTAATTTAAGTTTAAAATATGCTTCAAAACTGCATAAATACAGTATTGAATCGTTTATCAATTTACTAAAATACGAAGTAACCTTATGATGTAGGTTTTACCAAAAAATTACAGACAATTGACTGGTATGTACCTCAGATTACAAAAGAATGAAGTTTTTTAGTCAACCGTTCATCGAAGTAATGTAATACTTCCACTGCGAGGACTGCCTTCTTCTCCATCGCAACGGATAATGTAATAGTAAACTCCATCGGGTAAACGACTTCCTTTGAAGGTACCGTCCCAATCATTATTATAAGGTTTAGATTCGTAAACCTTGATACCCTTCTCATCATATATAGCAACGCTGCACTGTGGGTATTCCTCGATTTTATCAACGTTCCAGAGCTTGTTTTGTGGAAGACCATTGGGAGAAAGTAATTTGCTCGGACTTAATTTACTGGTGATGGACGCACCCTTTACGGTTACAAGAATTGATCCTGTTTCAGTACAACCATTGGTGTCGGGTCCTTTTACTATAAAGGTAGTGGTTGTTACAAGGGTTGCTATGGGGTTTGACAAAGAAGCATCCGACAGTAACTCGGCAGGTGACCACGTATAACTAAGGAGTCCTGTTGCTTCTAATTGTGTGGTGGCGCCTTCTGCAATGGCGTTTGGTGTAGCAATAACATTTAGTAATGTTTCACTAACGGTAACAACAGGTGCATCAGCGTTTAATGTACAACTTCCGCTTACAACCTCTACACTATATTTACCACCTTCTTTTACATATATGGAAGAATTTGTTTCGCCAGTACTCCAGGTGTAGGAATTAAAAGGGCCTCCTACAGCATCCAGTTTTAGGCTGTCGCCGGGACAAAAATTGTATTGATTTGAACTATTTGTAATGGATACTGAAGGGGCCGTGTTTATAGTTATTGGTTGTGCCCCCGATGTCATGGCACATGCGGCATCACCATTGGTGTAAGTAGCTTTTAATGTTATGCTGACGGTTGATGCAGTATTGTATTTATGAATTGGATTTTTATCACCAGAAGTAGTTGCATCTCCGAATGACCAGGTGTAGAGCAAAGGATTTTGAATTGTATCCAATTGATTGTCTATAGAAGTTAAATTTTTAAATTTTACATTCTGCCCGGCACAAGCTGGCGAAGGGCTGAATGAGAAATCAGGAATAGGAGCAGAGGCAAAAGAGACTTTTACAGTGCTGGTGTTTGCAGGATTACATCCGGGTAAGGTTACCTGAACACCATATTCTCCTGTAGTCGTAACGTTTAATGTTGTAGAGCTGGTAATTCCGCCAATATTTCCGCTGGTCTTTTCAAACCATTGATAGGTTGCGGAACTTGGAGTAGGAGAAACGGCAAGACTTTTAGATCCGAGACAGGTAAGCGCTGATCCAGGAAAGGACACAGAGAAATCAACAGCATCAATTATTTCAACAACAATAGAGCTCCGTTGCGCGAGGCATAATCCCAGGGCATCCATTACGTTTACATAGTAGCGTCCTGCATTTTTACTTTGGAAGTTAGCAATAGGTGTCGGCTTGTAAGTAGTGCCTGAATAACTGTCGGGCCCACTCCACACATATTTGAAACCATCATTTTTTACTTCAAGGTTGAGTGTGCTTCCTACGCAGATCGGACCAGTTGGTGAAACAAAGGTTGGAGCCGTGGCTGTTCCATTGCTTACATTCACAGTAACTTCTGCGGAAGCTGTAGGACAACTGATGCCTCCGGCCTGTGGCGAAATAGTGACAGTATATTTACTTGAGGATGCTGTTGTGGTAGGCACGGTAAAGAACGGATCATTAGTTCCTACGACTGTATTAGTGACTGTGTTCATCCATTTATAGGTTGAACCTTTGCTGACATTGGAGAAAAGCTTAAAAGAAGAACCCGTACAAAGTGCAAGCAATGTATCAGGTTTTATTTGAGGAATCATGCAAGTACCATTTCTAAACACGGAGACTCGTTGTTTGGTAAGTGTTATATCGTCTATTGTAGTAAATGCAATATCGGGTTTGCCATCGCCATCAATGTCGCCTACAAAAGGATGCCTGCTTATTTGCAGTGTGGGCTGCAGAAGTTTTGTGAATGATAAGGTGCTGCCAGTAGTTTCATTATTTAATATGGTAAGATTGGTTTTGTTTACAGAGCACACTGTTATATCTACTTTTCCATCACCATCAAGGTCACCAAGATCCATACCCCAGGGACTGGTTTCTGTAGCGAAGGTTACCGGCGCATCAAAGGTAAAATTGGAGAGCGTACTTGTATTTCGAAAAATGGAGACTGTAGAATTAAGAACTTGAGTAACTACAATATCGGGTTTCTGATCATTGTCCATATCAGCAGCTCTTACGTGAATAACAACACCTTTGGCAGTAAGTTTAGTTACAGCACCAAGTGCCAGATTGCCGGGCGAACTATTATTCTTAACAATGTATAGATTACTTGCATTGACCTGTCGTTGGCTGGTAATGATTTCAGGATATGAGTCTCCATCAAGATCTGCGATGTCTACACCATCGGTAGAAACAGCTTCCGGAATTTTATTGCTGATAGGAGCCGAAAATACAATAGCACTGCTTACAGTTTGATTTTGTAGTACCCATACTTTTCCCTCAAGCGTTGTATTATCAGAGTGAGAAACTACTAGGTCAGGTTTCCCATCCAGATCCAGGTCACCTATTCTGATATTTAGCACACCTACAAGGTCCATGGCAATGGACTGTATGCTAAAGGTTCCCCCCATGTTTTGAAGAATAAAAAGCTGATTGCCTGCATCGCCACCAGAAGCTATTAAGTCAGCCATTCCATCGCCATTGAGATCGCCACAACGTATCTGAAGTGATTTAGCTCCTATTGGTATCAATGTTGGTGCTGCAAAATCAATAACACCAGGTGTACTTATGTTTTGAACAACAGTAATGTTTGTAGATTCTTTATTAGCAGTGGCGATGTCAAGGTCATTATCTCCATCAAAGTCGCAGGCACAGATTTCATAAAGACCTTTTTCTGCAGGGTAATCTTTTTGTGCTTCCAGATTGGCAGTGTTGAATGGATGCTGACCTCCAAAACTTAAGAGGAAAGGATTTGACGAAAAAGCGGTAAGTCCGGGAGATGTGCTTTGAAAACGAGTAACTGTTAAAGAATTGAAAGTAGCGCCACTGGGTACGAGAACTTCCAGTAGCTGATCGGATGCTGAAATTAAAGTAGCTTTTGCTCCGCCAAAAAAAACAACCAGCTTGGTTATATCCGTGCCAAAGTTCAGGCCCGAAATGGAAACAATGTTGTCCATACTACCTGTATTTCTGACTACACTTTTGACAATGGGTTTTTGAGCCAATAATGGTGATGAAAGCAGCCCGATAAAAATTAAAAATAAGAGGACCTTATACCTTTTTATTACTTTCATCTATTACATTTTAAGTTTAATGGAATAGCCCAACGCTTGATCTCCCAGGGCATTATTATACTCTATTGTGCTATGAATGGGCGAATCTATTAGCCTTGTAACCCGGATAAAGCAGTCTTTTGGTTCATTCATCGAATTTAACTAAAGATTTGAACCTCTGCTACTTTTGAATTACTGTCAATACCTTGGCATCCTTCAATTTAGTGAAGTTTTTCAGGTTGCGGGCTTCATCATAAGCCTCACTTGATTTGCCACTTTCCATTACATGCACATAATATTTCTTGTCTTTTTCGTAGTAGAAAATATCAGCATTGTATTTCTCTGTTATTAATTTCTTTTTGAAGACATCGGCACTGGTAAAATCTCCAAATGCCTTGATAACAACATAATATTTCTTTTTAGACTCCTCACGACTTTCAACATGATCAGTGTCTTCAATAGTTTGCTGGAATCGGGCAACGTGTTGTGTGCTTGGTGCTTTAAGCAATGAGTGTAAAACAGGGGCTTTCCGCTTGTAGATTTTTTGCTTTCCTAAGCGAAGTCCGAGTTGAATTTCATGCGTGCCCGATGAAAATCCGGGTTCGGGCTGACCTCCAAGTTCATAAGCATAACTGAAAATAAAACGATTTGCCTGAATGCCTGTAATAGCACCAAAGCCATAACTCTGTTTGTAAAACGCTCCAAGCCAGAAATGTTCCGACAGGTTTAATTTACCCATGACTTCAAACTGACTGTTTCCAAATTTAGAATATTTGTAAAGTGTATAAAGCTCGAGTGGAGCATTGCTTTCATGAGTTTTAACTTTAGATCGAACACCTTTTTTGGTTTTGCTCACAATCTTGCCTTCTACTTTTCTTCGATAGTAAGCTGAGATGATCATATTATCAACAGGTGAAAATGAAATGGAAGAGGCTGTTGCAAAAAGCTGGGGCAATGCTATACCAAAGTTGAGGCCGGAAGCAGACCTATATAAGAGGCCAAAATTTCCGGTAGGTTGAAAGTTGTTTGATTGATAACGGGCTACTGCAGGATCGGCCGGATCGCCACTAACGGTGGTATTTATTGCTCCACCCGAGAGCCCGAAGTAGAGCAGATTCTTGTCGCTAACAGGAAGCCCATAGGCGTAGGTTAGGGATACATCCGTTGTATTAAAAAGTCCTCTTTGATAAGATGATATTTTTGCTCCTATGCCACTTCGGCTGTCATGTAGCTGTGAGCTTATATTGATGGTTGATACTACAGGCGCTCCTTCAACACCAACCCATTGCCGGCGATGATTAATATAGACATACGTAAAATCGGTAGCTACTTCCGCTGGATTGTATAGATATGGATTAATGTAATAACTATTATAAACAGGATAGTTTTGTGCCCAGCTTTTTGAATAGCTGATCATGGATAGTGTTATAATTACACAAGCACAAAATAGATTCCGCATTTACTATCTTTAATCTGACAAAAAGCACAAAAGTGACAAAAAATCAGGGCTTTGCGCACCTGCCACATGCTTTTAAAAAATGTCCTAATACCTCTTCTTAATAGGTAAATTTGCTTTACCTTCAATAACAGGTATTCAAAGAAACCTACGAATATACATCGTTTTTAGATTTTAGAATCTCTCTTGCCAAAGTTAATTGCAACCTGTTACCAAAATTTTACCTAAATTTACGGATTATTTAGAGCAACTTTTTTAACTCTGGTGAAAGCGATTTGCCTCTCATTTTTTTATCTGGCTCTTGTAACGGGAGCTTCAGCTCAAATTCTTATCGGCCCGGAAGCGGGAGGTAATCTGTCGTGGACTAAGTTTACTGACAGAGATTTGAGAGATCAATATAAGATTACACCTATTATCGGTTACAGCGCTGGTGCTCATTTAGGATTCAGAGTGCAGAAGCGCTACTTTCTACACCTTTCTCTGATTTACAGCACAAAGGGCAGACTTATTGAAGGTAAAACCACACTTGTTCAAAATCATGCTGAGGGACTAGTTGATAGAATCAGACTTAATTACATCGAAATGCCAATCATTTATTCCGTAGATTTTAAAGGCAGGTTCGGTGGAAATAAAGAGTTTAAATATAGTTTAGGAGGAGGCCCTGTTATTAGCTATTGGCTGGG
>DATCRE010000105.1:0-14915 GCA_036569145.1 Cyclobacteriaceae bacterium | reverse complement strand
TATCTACTATGAATTGTTCAAAATAAATAGCACATCAAATACGCAAAAAGCTATCTACTATTGCCAATTGGCTTACCGACTTTCAAGCCAATATAAACATGTTAAGCTTCAGGTTAATTCATCCTATGATTTAGCAAACCTATATGATGCAAATAATAAACCTGATTCATCTATTACATACTTTCATAAGGCTATAGAGGTATCTTCTCTTAATAAACTTAATGACTGGCTAATATACTTATATAACGAGTTGGGGCAACTTCACAGGCGCATTGATGTCTACGATAGCGCTCTGCACTATTTTACATTATCCTATAACGTAGCAAACGAAACTCACGCTTTACAGGGACAAGCTATTGCTACATACAACATTGGTATTGTCCATTCCAATTTGGAAAACTATAAAGAAGCAGTGCTACATTTTAAAGAAGCCATACAGATAAAGCAGAGCAATGGCATAACACAAGGTCTTAACCTTAATCTTATTAACCTTGCACGTGTTTTGAATATTCAAGGCCTTCACGATGAAGCTATTCAACAACTCAAACAAGTAGAATTGAATTGTAAAACAGGTTGTGATGAAAATATTCTTGCAGACCTTCACTATCAACTCGGTTATTCTGATTTATTTAATGGTAAATCAGAAGAGGCGTACACTCTTTTCACAAAAGCATTAGTTCTTGCAAGAAAGAACAATATTGATCAAACCATTGCTAACTGTCTTTTCCAGCTTTCCTCTCTTGAGTTTGATCGCGAGGCGTATCAAGAGAGTTTAAAATTACTCACCGAAGCGGAACATGTAGCAGTTAAAATCAACCATCGAAGACTGTTAAAGGATATTTACTTACTCTATTCGAAGGTTTATGCAAAAATGAAATTAGACGACAAAGGACTTCGTTACAAAGAAAAATATCATCAATTAAAAGACAGTATTTTTAATCAGAACATGGTGAATTATGTGAGTGATATTCGGCTTACACAGCAAAGTAAAAAGTCAGATGCCATTATTGAACAAAAGGAAACAGCACTTTCTGCTTCTTACATTATTATTGCCATGCTGGTAGTTATTGCCATACTTGCTATCACTATTATTATTCTTGTGTCTCGTGCACTTGTCAGCAGTCGCAAACATCGGGAGGCAATGGAGCTTCATATTGTGCAAACACTCGATTACCGGGAGTACAGTGAGAAGGAACTCTTTAAGACGCACATGGAATTTACCTCCTTATCAAGTCGCGTCACCAATTTCTTAAACTCTCCTGTGGCTTTATTGTTAGCGCTTGCCACCGATCTGAAAAGTAACGCCACTACTAACGAGCAGACAGAAGCTGCGAACAAAATGATACGGGCTTGTACAGACATTATCATTGTGCTTAACAATATGAATGATCTGATACTATATAAAAATCATGAAGTCATTGCCGACGAAATTGATATTGCTTCTCTTGCCGAAGAGGTGAGCAAAGATTTTAAAGAGATGAAAAGCTTTGTCCTGCTTACAATAAATATTGAACCACCAGCAAATCGGAGTATAAAATCTGATAAAAAACTATTGAAGGCGGCCATGCAACATGCTATCAATTATTTTAGTCATGTTAGCGAAAGCAATCCTGTTATAGAAATAATATTTAGTATGGTGAGTGATAATATGCTGAAGGTTTCTGTCAAACACCATTCAGTGATTGATTATATAGTACCGTTTAGAAGCCAGTTTAATCATCTTACGGTCATGGTGACTTCAGGTAAATTAGGTGGAGATTTTCAAGTTGTAAAGCACGAAGACTATACTGTATTTGAAGTTTATATTCCAGTAAATTTTCCTGCTACAATCGATAAAACTTCCAGGCGAAATATTTCATAGATTAAAGCCTCACCAATGCATTCAATAAAGCATTTTCAATCATGGATTATCTCCACGTCGTAACGGGCATCATTGGTTGCCTTGTAGGAGGTGCTCTTGTTTTCGTTATTTTTTATCGGAGGATACTAAGTGATACTGTTCTCTTTAATTCTCATCAAAGAAGTAGCAAGGGGGCGGTAAAAAAATTATGGTATGAGTTTTATGCTCGACTATCATCGGACGTTGACTTATCAGAATATGAGAACAGTCTTGAATTAGTAGAGATTGAAAGAAAGCGTATCGGTTTGGATGTTCATGATGAGTTGGCAGCACATATAAGTTCATTGTATATAGATATTCAGGTGGTATTGTTCGAAAGTCAAAATCTATCTCCTCAAGGAGAAAAGATACTTTTGGAAATGCGTGGTAAAGTGCAGCATACTGTGGAAGCAATTCGTAAAATCATATACGGTCTGGTTCCTACTTCGCTGGAAATGTCAACACTTGATGAAGCATTGGCTGAGCTTTGTCGCAAAAAAGAGAAAAGTTCAAAAGGTACTACTATTCTGTTTCGGACATCAGGGCCGCGTATTGATTTAAAACCTGAATGCGAATTATATATCTTCAGGATTATTCAAGAGCTAATCAGTAATGCACTCAAACATTCTGGAGCATGGGACATATTCGTAACAATGTTATGGACGAAGTCAAAGCTTCAAATTACTGTAAGGGACAACGGAAAAGGACTACCAGCAACACATAATGAGAAAGCAGGCAGGCACGGGATAAAAGGAATTTTTGTACGAAGTCAGGTAATAGGTGCAACGGCAAAATTTAACTCCTCATCTGGAGGTACGGAGTTCGTTATTTTGATTCCTTTACAAGAAAATATCATTACTAAGAATTTGTAAGATCGTTTTGGAAAGAAACTTAATTAGTCCATTAGCCCATTATTATATGCATAGGCTACCAGACCAACAGCATTTTTTGTTTTTGTTCTTTTAATGAGCACTTCCCGATAATTATTCACTGTCTTTTCATTTACGTTCCATTCATTTGCTATTTCCTTACTTGTCCAGCCATTGGCAAGTAATTTGATCAATTCCAATTCGCGTAGTTCAAGATGTATGTATGGAGTTTTGCCCATTGCATTCATATTGTTATAGATAATTTCCTGTGCGTCTTTACAAAAGTATTTTCCACCTGACATTACGGTTGAAACGCATTTTTTTAATTCAATATCTTCAATGTCTTTCAGTAAAAAGCCATCTACAATTTTTGCCAGATTAAGAATCATTGCCTCTCCGTCTACATTAGTAAGCATAACGATCTTTATATGCGGATAATTTTTATTTAAGTATTCAGCAACTTCAAGTCCATTCATATCAGGCATGTTAATATCAAGTAAAACAACATCTGGTTTTACATCATCCAATATGGCAATGGCAGATTTTCCACTATGGGCTTGAGAAATTATTGAATCGGGAATGTGTTGACCAACGAGATGAGCAAATGACTTTAAGAAGATTTTCTGATCATCAACGAGAAGGATATTCATACTTTGTAGGTTTTAGAGATGGAAATAAACATACCCTCTTTCGTGTTCTTGTGAAAGAAACGGGTCTGAATTTTTAAGCCTATTTATAAGGTTTTGACCTAAAATCACTTTTTAGTTTTCGATAAGAATTTATTTAGAAAATGCAAATAGGATTTTTCCGTATGAAAGTGCCGGAAAAATCCGTGACATCATCAAGTATTTTTCCTTAATGCTGATTTTTCATAGCACACTTCTCAGAAACAATCAATACTCTTGTGCTATCATTTAGGAATTGTAGTATGTACGAATTTTGCAAACTCAATGTGATTGATTGTAAAGTAGCGTTGTGGATTTTTGATAAATGTCCAGGCAGACTTTACGCTTTTCTTGAATACCTCGCCGAAGAAGATTATCAGAGACAAGGAATCAAACTTAATGCTAGGAAACTGTTTAACGAGTTGTTTGAAATACACTCGGATACTTCCGGGCGACTTGTTTACGCTGATCGCCTAATTAATGAGCAAAATATATTTTCATTCAATGTATCTGATTAACAATCAAAAGTCGAAGTCCATGCCATGATTAATTTATCTGAATTATCAAAAAAGCATTGGCTGTTTTTAAGAAAATAAAAATTTGATGTGTTCCAATAATGGATAAAAAAACATTTTTACTTTTGTTTATAAGTCTTCGACAACAAGGCCCTCATCCATATAAGCATTTCCCCTATGTTTTGACGAGTCTGGTAAAAAATGAAGACTTTATTTACTCTATTTAAGTCATATTACTCAATTACAATCTCCTCAAACGGTTGTTCTATGCATAAACGCGTTGTAAACAATTTATTTAAAGTAATGCTATTCCAGTATTTGGATACATGTATAGCTGCACGTTGCATAAAGAACTATTGAGACGATATTTTCAACTATAAAATATATTCTACATTGGCCATAACCATAATTTTTTTCAAATGAAAAGACGTTTAGGGTTTTTACCTTTTTTAATTTTTATTTATGCATCAGGATTTTCACAGAGCTTGCTTGACCCTGTTCAACCCAGGGCCGACATCATTGCCCATTCACCCGAAGCAGAAGCCATGACAAAATATGGAGTCTTGCCATTGACACTTTATACTGGTCTGCCCCAAATAAGCGTGCCCGTATTCCAGATCAACGTATCAGGTCTCTCACTTCCGTTTTCATTAAGCTTCAATTACAATGGTTTCAAGCCTACAGAAACAGCGAGTTGGTGCGGATTTGGTTGGAGCTTTCAGGGGGCTGGAAGCATTTCAAAAATAATCAAAGGTCAGATTGATGGCACACGCGGCACTGGAAAGAACTACGATGATTTTATTTCAGTCGATGCCTTAGCTTGGAATCAACCTTTTTTAACCAATATTGTCAATGGCGTCATCGACTCAGAACCGGATATTTACATATTCAACGTGGGTGCATATAGTGGTAAGTTCGTGATGATAAAAGGCCAGGCTTATCTCTTTCCATTTCAGAATTTAAAAATTACCAGTACTGGAACAGGTTTCAAATTGGTTGATGACAAAGGAAATATTTATCTGTTCAATGATATTGAAACAACATTTACCAAGAATTCCGATATTCCCAATCATACCTCAGCATGGCAATTAAGCCAGATCATTACGGCTGATAAAAAAGATACAGTTAAATACACCTATCAATCGTATTCCTTTAAGCAACCATCGACGTATACCGATCGCTATGCTATTGATACGCACCTTGTCGCTGGCAATAATAACAGCGGACAGACTTTTTCCAGAAATTATGTTGACGGAGATCACATCACGAGTCTGGCTCTTTCATCAATAACCAGCCGGTATGCAAACCTTTCGTTTGTAGGTTCAGCAACAGATCGTTTAGACATGCCTGGTAGCACCGGAGGTAAAGTGCTTGACAAAATAGTTATCAGCAAGCCCGATGGCACGTTGCAAAAAGAATTTGTTCTGGTTCATGACTATTACGGCAATAACAGCAAGCTTAAATTGAAAGAGACTTTCGAAAGGCAATACACCAATGGAGATTTATCAAAACCTGTCATTAAACAGCATCACTTATTTGAATACCAGCAGGAAACCAGTGATTTAAGTCTTCTTCAAACTCAATATGGAACAGATTATTGGGGTTATTACAATGGAGCCAATAACCAAATGCTTTTTGATCAAAATAGCCTGAGTTTAAATTATGTAGTCATGCCGTATGGTAACCGCACTGCCAATGCTTCTGCTTCATCCGCTGGAACCATCAAGAAAATAACCTATCCAACGGGAGGCTATACGACGTTCGAATTCGAACAGAACCAAAAAGGAACGAGCTACCTGACATCCAGCTACACCAATTCTACATTAACCGTTTCGTCAACCTATGCTGCGAATAATCAACAGAACGGCATTACCGAAAAACATTCATCCTTTACCCTAAACAAAGGGCAAATGGTAAAGGTTGTTTACGGTGATGGCGATGATTTCAATACGCCTACGGTTCCTGTACTACGAATATACTCAGGACTGCCACTTTCAACAAATACTCCAATTTTTACGTCAAAACTATATTCCGACCAAATTGAAATACATAATGATTCCGTCTATTTAAACGCCGGCCATTATTATCTTTCCGTAGTCTGCGAAAGTGGGATTGTTGGTAGTGACTTATCGTATGGCACGTATGGCACGGTGAACTACAAAACCTACACCGCTGTCAATACACTTGCCGATGCCCCCGGCTTACGTGTTAAAAAAATCTCTTCCTACGATGGCATCAGCGCTTCACCCGCTATTGTAAAACAATACACCTACACCAATGGCGTTGAGTTAACACGTGGTGCTTATAGCGGAAATAATTTGAATCACTACTACTCTGGTTATTACGAAATCAGTTACTTTGCCAGTTCACGTTCTGCACTAAGCGATCTTGCCGAAACTCAATTTTACTACGGACAAGTTACAGAGTCTACACAGGATGCAACAAAAACAGGCCAGACCGTTTACACATACGATACACAAAGCAGCCAGTTACTGGATGTAAAGCTTACATCGCAGACTGATTATAAATATGTGTATCCAGATTACGTACCTGTAAAAAAGACAACAAACAGCTATACCCTTATTACCAGAAATAATTTTAATGGTTTCAAAGTGTATAAAAGTATGGTAGACGGTAACCCTGCCTTAGCCTCGCCAGACGCAACACAGGCAAGTTATCTGAATCAGATCTACAGTGTTGACCCGTCCGAAGTCTATGCCCTTATCAGCGATAACAGCCTGCTTCAAACGACGAAAGAATATGTCTATGGTGCGACAGGTGTTGATACAGTAGACAATAGAACAGACTATTACTATGATAACGCAAACCATATCTATCCCACCCGAATTGTAACAACAAAAAACAATGGCGATCAGATTACACAAACATTAAAATATCCTTTGGATTATAATTTCAATAGCTGCGTACTTCCCGATGCGATCAATACCAATTTTAAGAATGATCTGGCAACAGCATCAAACACGATGTTTACAAATTATGGGAATCTATTGATAGCATTGACACCCTATCAGCCCTATTATCCGAATACCAGTTCCAAGCAGTCGTCATTTGCCACCATTGCAAACCAATATAACCTTCAGGCCGACTTACAAAATGGTGTGACAACAGCTATCGTAAATCGTACCACTGCATTCACGGCTTATGCAACATGTCTGAATAACACGGTATCCAACAATACAACACCGTGGCAACAGTCCGTGGCATGGATGCAGCTCAATAACATAGTGAGCCCCGTTATTGAAAAATACATTAGCATTAAAAAGCTGGATGGTAATGAATACATATTGGGTGCAACCCGAAATGAATATGCAATCTTTAATTCACTTTCTGCTGTTGAACCTGTTTCGATTAAACAAACCGAAATCAGTACCAATCTTCTGAAAAGTACTTTCTTAGCAAATCCAGATACGTACTACAAACCTCAGCTCACATTTAGCTATGATCAGGATTTGTCGGTAGTCAGTCAACAGAAAAATAATGATGCAGTGACTACGTATTTGTATGGCTATAAGCAAGTATATCCGCTGGCCGAAATAAAGAACGCTTCGTTTTCACAAGTACTTACTGCATTAGGTCTGACAGCGGCGCAATACAAAGCCGAGTCCTATGCCAAGACGCCATCTGCAAGCTACCTGTCTAAGATTAACGCACTGCGACAAAATTTACCAACAGCGATGATTACAACCTACGTTCAAAATCCATTGGTCGGTATTTTGTCAGCATCAGACCCAAACAACATAACCTCATATTATGAGTATGATGCGCTTGGCCGATTAATAGACATCAAGGATAACAACGGCAAAATTCTGAAAGCCTTTGAATATCATTATCAACAATAATTTCACGTCACACAAAAAACTTCGATTATGATTTATCGAATACTCATCATAGCAGCATTGTCATGCGTCTACAGTTTTATTTCTGCACAGACTACGAGTCCACTAACCAGAACGATGCGCTGGAATGCTACAGGATTCACAGACCAGATTGCCCATGTTGTTGCCACTAAGCCGTGTCAATTTGTTACATACGACACTACCAAAATTGAATGGATTCAAAAGGATGGCAAAATTGTTTATACGCTGCCTGTCAATAATACATCTGGTGAATGGAGCGACCCTGATACAGATGGTTCCATTGTATATAACGTTACCCTGAATGATTTAACGGGGAGTTTGACCATTACGCGCACAGGTGCTTCTATCGTGCTGAGCCTGAATCTAACGGGCTCGTCTGATTCGATTAACAACACATACACCATTTCTAATTTCGAAATCCTATAACAGATGCAGAGGTTCATTTTTATAACACTACTTTTTCTTTCTGTCTATACTGTAAATGCCCAGATCACCGGGCCAACGTCCGTAACGTTAGGACAGTCTGCCTCCTATCTTGTTTATGAGGACATTATTTATTCACCTTTTAACTTTACTGTCGTAGGGGGAACCGTTACAGCATCAAGCCGAAGCGGAACAAATTATAACGTTACTATTACGTGGAACTTCGTTGGGACAGGGTCTGTGAAATTTAATCAGGATGGTCAGACACTAGCTGTAACCGTCACGGGAACGTGCGCCTATATGAGTCCGGTAGCGCCCGCAGCAACATTTAGCGTAAGCACACCTGTTTGTGGCTCATCAACAACCATTTCGTATACAGGTACGCCACCTACAGGTTATACATGGTTCTGGCAAACCACAAGCACGGGCACAGCAACAACAAATTCAACAACATCCTATACGGCTACGACTTCAGGTACTTATTATTTAAGAGCAAGGTCAACGTGTATTGACAATTGGGGGCCGGCAATTGCCACTCCGGCTGTTACTATAAATCCGATACCTTCAACACCAACAGCCACAACCAATATCAGTGCCTGTATGTTAAGCACATTTACACTGGCAGGCACAGCAGGTGCTAATGGCAATACGCTGAAGTGGTATTACGCTGCCACAGGAGGAACATCCATAGCACAGGGAACAAGCGTGTCATACTCCGATACCAGTGGTGACTTTCCAACCAACACGACATTTTATGCCAGCAGCTTCAATACTACATCAGGTTGCGAAAGCACCAGTCGTAAAGCGTTGGCCGTTACTTTTAAAGCCATGCCACCTGCTCCAACATCTGTAACGGGTAGCTCTATTTGTGCCAGTGGAACAGGCAGTGTTACGCTCACCGGAGTTGCCGGAAATAGTAACACCCTGCGTTGGTATGGAGCCTACTGGTATACAACGCCGGGCACACCCTTGCTAGGCTCTGGCGCAAGTTTTACAACACCGTCTTTGTCGACCACCACAACGTATTACGCGCGTGCTTACAACGCTACAACGACATGTGAATCTGCACCCCAGCCAGTGATAGCAACCGTTCAGCTTATACCGAATGCATCGGCTACAAATCAGTCTATCTTTTCAGGTCAGACAACATCCATTGCCATTGCAAATCCGAATAACGTGAGTGGAACCGTATTTAACTGGACAGTAGCGCAGACCGGATTAAGTGGTGGTGTGAGTGGCAGCGGTGCTACCATTGCCCAGGCGTTGACAACAACAGCGCAGGCAAGTGGTACTGCAACCTATACCGTTACACCAGTAGCCAACAGTTGTGCAGGTACACCCATTGCCGTTACAGCAACAGTATATCCAACACCAACACCGATCACAGCACCACAAAATTACATTGCTAAGAATGCACCTGTAACACTTGATGCAGGGGCTGGATACACCACCTATGCTTGGAAAAATTCAGCCAATGTTTCCGTGGGAAATACTCAAACTATAACAACCAAGATTCCAGACACGTATTCCGTGACGCTGACAAAATCAGGAGCTACCGCCAGCCCAATATCTTTTGTGTTAGGCGCTCAGTTCACCGGGCAGAATGTCAACTATGTAATTACCAATACACCGTTGGTAGACAACCTGACAAACCCTGCCATCCTGAATAACATCTCGGTTGATTCCGTAAGCCAGAACATTATGTACTACGATGGTCTTGGCCGTCCCGCCCAGAATGTTGTTACACAGGGCTCACCGTTAAGAAAAGATATTGTCACTACAATGGCTTATGATGCTTACGGTCGTGAATACAGAAAATATCTTCCGGTAGCTGCCGGAGGTGACGGACGTTACAAAAGCAATATCATTGATGCCAATGGTAATTACGCTGCACCCGCGCTGAATTTTTATAACAACGGAACAGGCGATTATATACCCGATGACACCAGACCATTTTCAGAAACTGTATTTGAACTATCGCCTCTCAACAGACCTTCAAAAGATTATGGCGTTGGCGATGGATGGAATAATACGAACATAACACCAACTCCATCTGTCATTATAGATAAACCGTTAGTGCATGCTTATGATGTAAACAACAGCAGCGCAGAGCAAATCATCGCATGGGTAATCGACCCCGTTTCCGGTTTACCGATATATGCTCCTTCAAAAGGGACAATGATTTCAAATGGCTACTACATGTCAGGGCAGTTAAGCATTACATCAACGAAAGATGAACAAGGCCACGAAGTGCGTGAGTATACAGACAAGGCCGGGCATATTATTTTGAAAAAAGTACAGCTCATAGAAAATGCCCAACTCAATGATACTACAGGTACGCATTGGACACAAACCTATTATATCTATGATGATATGGGCAGGCTGGCACTGGTATTATCACCCGAAGCTGTTAATGCTATTAAATAAGATATTATAAAGTCATTTTATGATTAGAAAAATTTTTACCAGTGTTATGAGAGCATTTAGTATAGTATCATTCACTTCATTTATTCTACTAACCATTGCAATAACTGGTTATGGACAACAGAGTGTGTGTAAATGGTATTTTGAAAATAATCTTAACGGCGCAGGAACACCCGCCATTAACGGTACAGGTGTTAATGGTCCAACGTTCTCTACAGATTCTAAGGAGCTTTACTATTCGCTTCAGTTGAACGGTAGTCAATATGTAAATCTTGGTAATCCATCAACATTACCTTCAGGAACTACGGCACGCAGCATTAGCGCATGGGCCAAGAGTTTAGACGTTACAGGTGTGAGAACAATTGTAGGGTATGGATCGGCAGTACTCAACCAGTCGATGTTCATAGGCCAAAACGGAACAGCGCTGGTGGCAGGAGCCTATGGAAATACAGTTTCGATACCCAACTTCTGGCAGGCAAATGTATGGCATCATGTAGCGCTGACGTTTGATGGAAATACCGGAAGACTATATGGTGACGGCGTTTTACTATCGTCATTTGCCATGCCGCAGTGGAATCTCGTCTTATCCGCTGCCTACATTGGCAGAAATGTTAACAGTGGTGAAAACTGGAATGGCCTGATCGATGATGTTGGGATTTATATTGAGGAACTGACACCCTCGACCTTAGCCTATATGATACGTTATGCTACCGTACATGTGGCGGGATGGGGATTTGATGGCAACTGTGCAAGTTACTATCCCATAACGAGCACTCCTTATAACACACCAACATTTACTGACAACTGTCGTGGAGGCACAAATGCTCTTCATTTAAACGGTACTAATCAATACGTCGACGTGGACGCTACTACATTTGTGTCTGGTACAAATCCGCGGAGTATAAACGTCTGGGCTAAAACCGCCACCACAACGGGACAACGAATAGTATTTGCATACGGTACTGCCAGTGCCGGGCAATCTATGTTTATCGGTCAGAATGGAACCTCGCTTATTGCAGGAGCCTATAATAGTGCTATTACAGTCCCTAATTTCTGGACAGCAGGTGTCTGGCACAATCTCTGTCTTACTTACGATGGAGTAACGGGCAGGCTCTATGCCGATGGTGCGCTGGTTGCTTCAGCTCCCATGAGCTGGTCTCTTGTATTAGGTGCAACACCACATGCTTACATAGGCCGAGATGTTGATAATAGCAGTTACTGGAGTGGAGACATTGACGAACTACAAGTTTATAAATCAACGTTGTTCTTGCCCGAAATCCAGTCGATCGGTACTTCACCAGTAGCACCCACTATAACCCCGAGTGCGCCTACTACTTCAACCATTACACTAAGCTGGACGAATCCCAACACAACATTATCTTCCTGCACTTATTATGTGGAGAAATCACTAACGCCAACCACAGGTTTCACGGTGGCAGGTACTACAGGAAGTAGTGCAGCTACTATTACTTATACAGCAAATGGACTAACGGATGGTACGCTGTATTACTTTAGAGTACGTGCGAAAACTGAAAGTCTGAGTTCAGACTACTCATCAACAGTGAGTGCCACCACAGTAGCCATTGCACCTTCTGCACTAACAGCGGTTTCAGGTTCATCCAGTGCAATAACCATTAATTGGGAAGATATATCTAAAACCGTGAGTGGTTTCCAGATCGAAAGGTCAGCCACCTCCGGTAGCGGATATTCCATACTGACCACCGTTGCACCTACGGTGTTCGGATATAGGGATACTAACCTTCCAGCAGGTACAACCTATTATTATCGCGTCACAGCATTGTATTCAGCAGGAAGCACACCGTATTCAAATGTTGCGAGTACAACCACCATGACTACCGCTAAACAAACAGCAATCCAGAATGCACTTAACAACCTTTCATTTCAATATGTCTATGATGGACGTGGACGGGTAGCCGCTAAAAAAGTGCCGGGTGCAGGTTGGCAATATCTGGTGTATGATGGACGTGACCGACTCGTGTTGACGCAAGATGCCAACCAACGTGCTACCTCGCCTTATCATTGGACATTTACCAAGTACGACGCTTTTAACAGGCCAATCGCTACGGGTATAAAAGATACAACAGCACTGGTAACACAAGCCACGATGCAAACAGTGGTAGATAATTTCTATGCACGCGCAGGTGCGCAATGGGGAGAAACTTATAAAGGAGCATCAGGCACGATGCACGGCTATTCAAACCGATGCTATCCCATGTTCACTACCAATACTTCAGCCGATGCCAATAAATATCTAACCGTTACCTACTATGACAACTATAACTTTAAAACAGATTTGTCATTTGGTACAAGCTATAATTTTGCAACGGCTGACATCACCGGCCAGCTCACAACCTATAACACGGCTTTAGTAGGATACCCTACTGGTGGTAAAGTAAATGTTGTCGGTACTACTACGTTTCTATAAAACGTAATCTACTATGATACCAAGTATCGCGTCATCCAAAGCATTACCGATAACATTAAAAGCGGTTGGGACAGAACAACGAATGTTCTGGATTTTACAGGACAGGTACTCAATACGATAACAACACATCATACGGCAACACATGCCGATCAAACTGTGGCGCGCAGGTTTGTGTATGATCATGGGCATCGCCTGAATAAAGTTTTTCATAATGCAAACAGCACAGGTGAAAAACAACTCATTCAAAACAAGTATAATGAAATCGGTCAACTGGTAGAGAAGAATCTTCACTCGACAGATAACGGCGCAACATTTAAACAGAGTGTGGATTATCGTTATAACATCAGGGGTTGGTTGCTATCAATGAATAATTCACAAGTAAGCAGTGATAATGGAGCGACCAACGACGATACCAACGATTTATTTGGTATGGAGCTTGCATACAATAAAACTTTCACCACGGGCAATGTAGTGCAATACAACGGTAACATCAGCGCTATGAAGTGGAGTCAGAATATGGCGTTGGGCACAATTAAAGATGTGGCTTATAATTATTCGTATGATGCTCTTAACAGGATTACACAGGCAGACTACCGGAACAATACGGCAGGAACCTGGGCTAATACGACAAATCAATTTAATGAAAGCGGTTACACCTACGACCAGAACGGAAACATAAAAACACTGAAGCGCTTTGGAGCAACAGGCAATGTACTTGATAGTATGAACTACAGTTATGCTGGCAATCAGCTCATGCGGGTGAAAGATGCTGGCGATAAGACCAAAGGTTTTATAGACGGTGCAAACACTGGTAACGACTATGCCTATGATGCCAACGGCAACATGATAAGCGACCAGAATAAAAGTCTCACAGCAACTAACGCCATCCAATACAATTACCAGAACCTGCCAACGCAGGTGACTAAGAGTACGAATGAGAAAATCATATATACCTACGATGCCAATGGCAGCAAGCTAATGCAGCAGGTTTATAATGCTGCCGGAACGGTGATAAAAACAACCGAGTACGTTGGTGAGTTTATTTATCAGGGCGATACGTTACAGTTTATTAACCACGATGAAGGACGAATCATTATGAAGTTAGCCAGTGGTCAGGCGAATAGCGCGGGAGCTTATGAGTATCAATACAATTTGAAAGATCATTTAGGAAATGTGCGGGTAACGTTTACAACAAAACCACTGGTAACACAAACAATAACGGCCACATTTGAAACCAGCGCACAAAGCACTGAAGCTTCTAATTTTTTACATTATCCCTCTGGTGGTGGTCTTATTAATACAGTGGCAACCAATGCTCATTCAGGAACAAACTCAGAGCTGCTCAACGGCGGCACGAACGGCACGAGTGGTAAGATTGCTGTTGCCAGAAGTTTTGCCGTCATGCCCGGCGATCAGGTGCAGATCCAGGCGTATGCCAAGTATGAAACACCTTCGTCAACGCAAACCGATTTTACTGGATTCATAACGTCTCTGCTCAGTGCTTTTAGTCTTTCACCTCCTGCGGGTGGTGAAGTAGGTACAGCCTCAGCCGGAGTAAATGCATGGGGAACTAAGGAATTAGCAGGAACGGGCGATGTGCTGACTAATTCAGGTATTCCAAAAGTATATGTCACTATTGTATTGTTTGATAAGAATTATAATGTAATCGACTTTAGTTACCAGCAATTAAAATCTACTGGTGATATGAGTGCCGCCTACACGGTAAAACAACCCGGCTATGCGTACTTGTATGTTAGCAATGAACATCCTACTTTAGTAAATGTTTATGTGGACGATGTAAGCATAACGTATACAC
>DATCRE010000104.1:0-4704 GCA_036569145.1 Cyclobacteriaceae bacterium | reverse complement strand
GTACGACCTATTCCACTCACAAAAGAAGAAGTTAAAGGCTACCAGGTATCCGACAGCATGGCTGTTATCGAACAAAAGAAAGCCGAAGGAGATACATTAAAACAATCCAAACACAAAGGCTTCCAGATTTATGATATTGTGCTGGGCGATTCATACAAAATCTCTAAACATTCCAATTTTAAAATAAACACGCCGCTTGGTGGATTTAATACTGTTGATGGATTTCATATTAACTATAGACTTACGTTCGGAACCATTCTTCAGGATACTAATAAAACACGCATGACAATCAGTCCGTTGGTGCGTTATGCTTTCTCCCGTAAAATCTTCTCTGGTATTCTGGATTTCACCTTGCGTAATAAATATTATCGACTCAAAATAGAAGGAGGAAAATATGTGCGGCAATTCAACCAGGATGAACCGATACTTCCCATCGTAAACACACTTACAACACTTTTACTTGAACAAAATTTCATGAAGATCTATGAGCGCGAATTTATTGATATCCACTATCAGCGAAAGCTCAGTCAGTTTGTTTCCATCAACACAACATGGTCGTGGGCACAACGTCATGAACTGTTCAACACAACAAACTATAAATGGGTTGACCGGAAGAACATTGAAGGCTATTCTTTGAATGCTCCTGTTAACAACGAACTTGCCAATACATCTTTCGCAACAAATCAGGCACTAATAGGATCATTCAGCATCACAGCAAGGCCCTGGTTAAAATTCAGAATACGCAATAATGAAAAACATGAGATAGGAAATTCATCGCCAGCTTTTACGCTAGGGTATCGTAAGGGCTTTAATAATATTTTAGGAAGTGATGTTGATTTCGATCAACTGGAACTTGGTATAAGACATCAGTTTGATGTTGGTGTACGCGGTCGACTTGATCTGTCATTCCGCGGTGGAGCATTTTTGAATTCTAATAAAATGTATTTTATGGATTACAAACATTTCCTCGGCAACAGAACACCATTCACCACCAGCGATCCTGTTGGAAGTTTCAGATTGCTCAACTATTATACTTACAGCACGAACGACAAATATTTTGCAGGCAACATTCATTATCACTTCAGAAGATTTTTAGTCACCTCTATTCCTTTAGTGCGCATGGCAGGTGTACGTGAAAATATTTTTGTGAACTACCTCGCAACACCAACATCTAAAAATTATACAGAGGTTGGTTATGGCATTGATGGCATCTTGCGTTTGTTCAGAGTAGAATTTGCTGCAGCCTTTCCTTACAATCAGCCCGTGCAATATGGCTTCAGACTTGGCATAACAACTACGTTTGGTATTGCTTTCTCCGATAATGATTAGGATCGTTTCTGGTTCAATACTCAACGCTATCAAGGTCTGAAAACCTGTAGTGGCTTGAAACTCTTTTTACTATCTTTGGTAAGCAACCCAAACACCACATTATGTACTATCATCGCCTTGGTAAAATTCCACCAAAACGACATACGCAATTCAGACAGGCGGATGGAAGTCTTTACAGCGAAGAGCTTGTAACTTCTGAAGGTTTCTCGGGAATATATTCGAGTCTCTATCACATCAATCCACCAACACGCATTAAATCACTTCAGGAACCTGTTAAGTACGGGCCATCAAAAATAAATGATTACGCACTGAGACAGACTCACCTCAACACATCAAAAGTTACACACACAGGTGATGACTATTTAAGTGCGCGAAAAGTGTTGCTAATGAATAATGATTGTTCTATTTCAATCTGCTCTCCCAAACAACGTCGCATGGATTACTTCTACAAAAATGCAGAAGGTGATGAAGTTTTGTTTGTTCATGATGGCAAGGGAAAATTCATTTCACAGTTTGGTACATTAGATGTCAGACAAGGCGATTACATTGTTATACCAAGAACTGTAATTTATAAACTTGAATTTGAAGAAGGCCCACTACGACTGCTTATTATAGAATCGGCATCACCCATAGAAACTGTGAAGCGTTATCGAAATCAGTTAGGACAATTACTCGAACATTCACCGTACTGTGAACGCGATATTCGTGCACCACAAGAGCTAGTTACCAATACTGCAAAAGGCGATTATCTGATGAAGATAAAAAAGCAAGGCTACCTGCATCACTATGTTTATGAACACAGTCCTTTAGATGTTGTTGGGTGGGACGGCTTTCTGTGGCCTTATGCTTTTTCTATTCACGACTTTGAGCCAATCACGGGTCGCATTCATCAACCACCACCAGTGCATCAAACTTTTCAGGGACACAACTTTGTGATCTGTTCATTTGTGCCGAGGTTGTTTGATTATCATCCCTTATCTATTCCCGCGCCATACAATCATAGCAACATTGATAGCGATGAAGTATTGTATTATGCTGAAGGAAATTTTATGAGCAGACGTGGCATTGAGCGTGGATCATTTACGTTGCATCCAGGCGGATTACCTCATGGGCCACATCCCGGCACAGTGGAGAAAAGTATTGGCGCGAAAGAAACACACGAGCTTGCTGTGATGATTGATACCTTCAGACCTCTTTATCCAACAACGGATGCGCTTGAGTTTATTGATAGCAAATATCCTATGAGCTGGACGGATGAGAAAGATGGATTTGGGGAGGTGAATACACCATAGATAAATTGTTGCACGGAGGTTCACAGAGGATGCACAGAGTTTCACAAAGTATATTCTGAAAGAATCATAAATAAAAAAATATGATTGTCAATGTCTTGTCAGCTCTAAACTGATACCATATTAATTTTCTCCGTGAAACTCCGTGCATCCTCTGTGTCACTCTGTGCAATAACTTCTCCCATAAATATTTGTTATGGATTAGGTGTGACTATCCATCCTCTATTATAAGCAAGCTCTTGCAACTTTAATATGGATTCATCCGACGGTGTGCCCAGTGGAATTTCTTCATTTGAATCCGGACTTAGGGAATAAAGAAATTGACCATCAGAAATATTTCCTGCCACTGCATTTTGATAAACGTTATTAATGATTTGGTCTAACGAAGATGCCAGTGCTGTTCCCCAGATTACAACTATCTTGAGTTTGTTATGTTCAGGAAGAATTAACTTACTTCCTCCAAATACAATGTATTCCATTTTTGTGTTCTTGTGAAGATCAAGAACATCCGTTCCGGTTTGGAAAAAGTTAATACCCGTTAATTCCGGTACATGCTCAAAATTCATGTTTCGTATAATTACTTCACCTCCTGATCCGTCAACCTCTTTTATCTTGTTAACATCACCTGAGATTGTTGTGTAGTATGTTACCGTTGCATTAGGATAATCATGATGTATATAAGTGCCATACTCATCCGCATTGATGGTAATGTCTTCACTTGTACCATCTCCCCATTCAATATGCATAGGTGTATCATTTGTAGAATAGAGTGTTAACGCCAATCCATCAATTCTATAATTTCGCCAAGTTACGCTGGAATTGAAACTCAGCGCCGGTGCGAGATAAGCTTTTAATGCTAGGCCATTTAATTCTGCAGTCAAGCTGTCGTAAATAAACGTTTTGGTGTACTTAGTAAATCCATCTTTAATTATCACAAGCTGATAAATTTGTTCCGGATCAAGTTTAAATGAGATCAAATTTACTTTTGCTCCGAGTGAATATTTAGCAACGGTATCCGCTGCATGTAATATATATGCTTTGGCACTTGCAAGCTTTGGAGTACCTTCTGTCGTAAAAACTGAAACTGAAAGTGGCCTTGCAACCTGAACGGAGAAAGTAGCATAGCCAAAGTCTTCTGGTGAATGATTGTCAACAGGTACAACTTCCATGGCTACGGTTGTATTCTTACCTGATACAACATTGAAATTGATACTGAGTGGATGTTTTACAAGTGGAGCAAGTGATGAACCTGAATGCGGCGTAGCAAAAAGTACGTTGGATGAATCATTCTCAAGAAAGAAATCGGTCAACGTGTAAGTACCCGGCGCTAATTCAACCGGATTTGTTGCATAAGTGTCGCCAAATTTCGTCAGACTTATTCGCTGCGATATCATTGTTCCGCCTGATTGAAGATTTGCTACAACGGTTGTAACATCATCAAGGCTATACGATTTTGTCCGGCCTGAAGCTAAAGTTGATGAAGATAGACTGAATGTAACTTTTGTCTTTTCAGTAACGGGAGCGTCATCATGCGAGCATTGTTGAAAAACAAACAGCAATAGAATGATGGTAATGAGATGGGATTTTTTCATACGAGAGAGTTTTTTAAGTGTATAACCAAATATATATCTTTTCCGAATTAAAAGTCGTATACATCCTGATCAGTTTTACCACAGTTTATGCTTAAAGAAACGTACATCACTCTCTTAACAAAATATTCAAACAACAATAATCTGATCAACGATTTGTGGTCCGAAATCGAGACCAGCTATTCGAACAAGAAAAGACATTACCATACCTTGCAACATCTTGATAATTTACTTCTTCAGCTCACACAGGTAAACAGTGAAATCGTGAGTTGGGATACTGTTTTGTTTTCTCTTTACTATCACGACATTATTTACAATTCATTAAAATCAGATAATGAAGAGAAGAGTGCTGAAGTTGCAGAGTCAAGAATGAAACAGATTTCTGTTCCAGTACTAATCATTAAAAACTGTAAAGAGCAAATTCTTGCAACTAAAAAACATCTTAGTAATTCTGATGAAGATACAAACTATTTTACGGATGCCGATCTCTCCATCTT
>DATCRE010000103.1:0-10333 GCA_036569145.1 Cyclobacteriaceae bacterium | reverse complement strand
ATGTATAAAAAGCATCGCGTATCCAGCAGTAACGGTAATCCCAATTTCTTCCACTTCCAGGATGCTCAGGCAGACTTGTACTACCTGATGCAATAATTCCTCCGGTATCTTCGTATTGATGAAGTTTCAAAACCATAGCGGATCGCAATATCTCTTTCTGATACGTATTGGGTATTGATGTGGACTTTACCCATTCATGCCAGTATGCTGACGTCTTTTTGAGAAATGACTCAGCTGTTTCCTCAATGGCCCCTTCTAACGGTAAGCCATAAGTAAAAATTAAATAAAGAGTTTCTGAGAGAACAAATGGCGACGTATCCTGAATAACGGATAAGGGCATATTTGTAGTAAGTCGTGCCTGTGATTCTAAATTTAAAAACCTTAAATGATTACTGCCCGCAACCATCGTTGACTCAACTTCGCCATACGCTCCTACAGGCTTGCACTTAACTTTTATAGATGGACGACCCGTTAAAGGCTCAATTTTTCTGATAAGCATTGTTGGCTTAAAATAACGATCATTTTGTTGGAAACGTGGTGCAAAATCAATTACTCTAAATTTCCCATCTGCACTGCTGAACTCTGTACTAAGAATGTTAGTATTCTCTAAATAATATTGTTTGGCACTATATTTTTCAACAGATGGCCTAACATAAAAACTGCCTCCTTTGCTTTTATCCAAGATGCTTCCAAAAAGAAAAGTACTATCAAATCTTGGCAAGCATGCCCACACAACATTACCATCCATATCAATGTAGGCTAAGTATGAACAGTTACCTATGATTCCAATATTATACTTGTGCATGTTCTTAAATTATTTGCCTAATCAATTAACTCTGATAGCTGAATCACATCTTTGATAATTATCTTTCTTCCGCGAGTGATAATTATTTTTTCATTCTTCCATTTCGTTAACATTCTGGCTATTGTTTCAATAGAGGTACCGGAAAAGGAAGCCAGGTCCTTTCGAGTAAGATTAATTTCAGAATTAACACTGCTTTTAGATTTCTTGTATTTTTCAGCCAGAATTAGCAGACATAATGCTAATCGTTCTTTCACGGAATACTGCGCATACGATGTGATAAAATTTATCCACACAGAAAACTCCGAGCTTAGATTTTTTAGCAGAATACGAGAAAGAGAGGGTGACCTGTCCAGCAAATTTTCAAACTGGCTACGCGGCATGAACCGCAGTATACAATCTTCCAAAGACATTGCTGATACCGGATGTTTCTCATTACATAAAATGGGTCTATATCCAAATATGTCTCCCGGTTCATAGATGTATACAATTTGTTCATTACCTTCAGCGGTAGTCTGGTAAATTTTCACCTTACCTTTCATCAATATATAAACCCGCTTAGGGAATGTACCCTCTTTAAAGAGTTCAAAGTTGGTTTTCACTTTTCTTTCTTTACTAGTGGCATAAATCAACTTCACTTCATCTGATGGAAGAGATTTTAAAATAGGTATGCCTTTAAAATGGTATCGCGATATTTTCATAAAATAATCCTGCAACATAGAATAATTTTTAAGGCGTGTATTTGACTAAAGTCAAATTTAGGCAGATAGATTAACCTAAGAGAATTAATTTTTTCCGTTCGTGTAAATATTAGCCAATTTGACTTTTGTCAAATTATCTCAACGTTCAGCTCGTGTTATTTGCATAATCGTTTTCAATTTCAAACTATGCAAGGTAAATTAATCATAGTGTCTTACCGATTACCTTATCGTTTTACGGTAACGGAAGGAAAACTTAAGGTTATCCCAAGTACAGGTGGACTCGCCACCGCACTTCACTCTTACTTTGAAAAAGAAAAAGCGAATGAAGGAAACTTTGAATCCTTTCATTGGGTAGGTGTAAGCGATATTAGTAAGCGAATTTTTGAGCGAGTATCGTCCAATAATTTTTTGCAAGACAACAATTTTACCCTTCACCCTACATTTATTGAAGGACGCGACAGTGATCTGTTTTATAATGGATTTTGTAATTCAGTATTGTGGCCATTGTTTCATTATTTTCCTTCGTATGTAATCTACGAAGAGCATTTTTATGATGCCTACTACAACGCGAATCAAATCATGTGCGATAAAATTGTTGACCTCTATACACCTGGGGATACAATCTGGATTCATGATTATCATTTTATGCTGCTGCCAGAAATGCTGCGTAAAGCTTTACCCAATGCCGTCATTGGATTTTTTCTTCACATTCCATTTCCTTCGTTTGAGTTATTCAGAATACTTCCCAAAACATGGCGCATCGGAATTCTTCACGGCCTCCTTGGCGCCAATGTTGCTGGCTTTCACACAGACGATTATGCCAGTCATTTCAGAGATTCAGTGCAACACATGATTGAGGGCAGTCAAGAAAATAGTGATTGTATATGTCTTAATCAAAGAGAAACTCTTGTAAGGAGTTTTCCCATTAGCATTGACTTTGATAAATTTCAGAATGTAAGCTCGCTATCCGTAGTTAAGCGCGAGGTTAAAAAAATTAAGAATAGATTTAACAACAATAAATTAATTCTATCTGTTGACCGGCTGGACTATACGAAAGCTATTATCAACAGACTGGAGAGTTTTGAATTGTTTTTACAGCAAAATCCAAAGTACAAAGAACAAGTAAACTACATTCTGCTTCTTGTTCCGTCACGGGATGGTATTTTGAAATACCGTGAAAATAAAAGAGAAGTTGAAACTTTAATAAGCCGCATTAACGGTTTACACGGCTCTCTCACGTGGACACCCATCATCTATCAATATCGTTCTATTGAATTGAGAAAACTGGTTGCCCTTTATAGCGCATCTGACATTGCGCTCATAACACCTGTGCGTGATGGCATGAATCTGGTCGCAAAAGAATATGTTGCCAGTAGAACGGACTCAAGTGGTGTCTTAATCTTAAGTGAAACCGCCGGATGTGCTAATGAGCTACATGAAGCAATAATGGTCAATCCAAATGATCGTCATGAAATTGCCAGTTCCATTTTACAGGCTATAACACAGCCTATTGAGGAGCAACGTAACAGAATAAGTAAAATGCAAAATCATTTAAGACAGCACACAGTAAATCAATGGGTAACTGAGTTTATGCAAAAACTTATGAGCAACCTAGTAGAAATTTAATTTAATAATCTCTGAATGACATGGAAAATATCAGTAATTATGAAGACAGTCTGTTTTTGCATTATTTAAAATCAGAAAATCGAATATTTTTTTTTGATTATGATGGCACCCTTGTACCTATTCAAAATCATCCAGGCCAAGCTGCGCCTTCTGCACTCATCCGATCATTGCTTATAAATCTTGCCAGCGACTTAAAAAATAAAGTGATTATAATTAGTGGCCGAGGCGGAGAACGACTTGAGCAATGGCTTGGCGATTTACCCGTTACACTAGTAGCAGAGCACGGTGGTGTTTATAAAGAACCAAACCAGGAATGGCAAATACTCAATAATGAAACGATAAACTGGAAAGAACGAATCTTACCGGCCTTGCATGCACTTGAATTTCAATATGAAGGAACCTTTGTAGAAGAAAAAAAATATTCACTGGTCTGGCACTATAGAATGGCCAAACATAAAGTTAATGACCTCGAAAAAAAACAAATTCTGGCAGCTCTACGAACCTTGCATTCAGCTAATGAATTTCTGATCTATGATGAAGATTGTGCTCTGGAATTGAGGTCAACACATATCAATAAAGGAATGTTTGCTTCACATTACATCTGGCATAACCACTACGACTTTCTTCTGGCCATTGGTGACGGTAAAACTGATGAAGATCTTTTTGAAACTATAGGAAATGATTGTTATACTATTAGAGTAGGTAAATCAAATAATTCAGCTGCAAAATTTTTTATCAATGATCAGGAAAGTGTTGTTTTATTTCTATGTAAAATTCTTGCACTTAGAAATGGCGTAAACTCCCACGCAAGACTACATGAGTCGTGATTTTAGTTATATCATTTCTAACATTAATTAACCTTACTGAATAGGATTAGGTACTTTTGCTCATGTATTTTAAATTAAGAATAACGTTACTTCACATTCTGAGGTACACTACAACAAATCTATTTCGTAGATTATCTAATCGCCAGTTTTTGATGGTGGGTGCAGTATTTGTTGGTTTGTGGGCAGGCCTCACCGCAGTATTACTAAAAATAAGTGTGCATCATCTTCAAGCATTGCTAAAACCATTAGGCCTGCAATACAGCTGGATTTACTTCCTGTCGCCTGCAGTTGGCATTTTACTAACGTATCTTTTCATTCAATTTGTTTTAAAGGGAGAACTCAAAAAGGGAACCTCGCATGTTCTTATGGCCATTGCAAAGAAATCCTCTTTTCTTCCTCGTAAAGAAATATTTAGTCACGCCGTTACAAGCGCTCTTACCGTTGGCTTGGGAGGCTCCGCAGGGTTGGAGTCTCCCATTATTCAAACAGGTTCTGCCATCGGTACAACATTCTCATCCTTCTTTCCAATTGGTTATCGAGATCGTACTGTATTGCTGGCGTGTGGAGCAGCAGCAGGGATTGCCACCGCTTTCAATGCGCCAATCGCGGGCGTGTTATTTGCCTTAGAGGCACTGTTAGTAGATGTAAGTATCTCAGCTTTCATACCATTGCTTATTGCCGGTGCTACCGGTGCGTTGTGTTCTAAAATTATTCTGGAAGAAGGAATTCTGCTCTCTTTCAAACATGTAAGCGCATTTAATTATAAGAATGTTCCATTCTACATTTTACTCGGTATTGCTTGTGGCCTTATATCGTACTTCTATATAAATGCTTTTCTCAAAACAGAAATTCTTTTTCTGAAAATATTTCGTTCAGGAATAGCAAAACTATTTGGAGGGGTCATTTTACTAGGAGGCTTGATCGTACTTTTTCCAGCGCTGTTCGGCGAGGGTTATTCATCCATTACGGCATTGGCATATTCTAAGCCGAGCCAACTTCTGAATGGAAGTCCTTTGAAAGAGTTCTTTTTACATTCTGAATGGAGTCTCGGTCTTGCTATTTTAATAACTGCATTAATTAAAGTGTGCGCAGTTTCTTTCACATTGAATGCGGGAGGAAACGGTGGAAACTTTGCACCATCTTTACTTGTGGGTGCCTGCCTCGGTTTCTCGTTTGCTTTTCTTTTCAATCTTACTGGTATTAGTCATCTTCCCACATCTAACTTCTGCCTGGTAGCTATGGCAGGTGTATTGACGGGCATTTTCCATGCTCCACTTACCGGTATATTTCTTATTGCTGAAATTACAGGAGGCTATGAACTGATCATACCACTTATGATTGTTTCTGCATTAAGTACCGCCGTATCTCGATACCTAAACCCACATTCGCTGGACGAAGCCAAACTCAAGCAAAGCGACAAATCAATATCGTTTGGTAAGGACTCACACATTTTATCTGAACTGTCTCTATCAAATTTTATCGAAAAAGATTTTGCAACTGTTCAGCTTCACGCCAGCATGAGAACGCTGGTAGATGCTGTTGCACACTCTAAACGAAATATCTTTCCAGTGCTTGATGAAAATAGAAATCTCACCGGTGTAATCATTTTAGAAAACATCAGAGAAGTGATGTTTAACACTTCTTTATACGACACGATTACCATTGATCAATTTATTCAGAAGCCACAGGTCGTGGCTAACCTTAATGAAGACATGAGTCTGATCATGGAAAAGTTCGATAAAAGTGGTGTCTGGAATATTCCAGTGCTGGATAAAGGAAAGTATATAGGTTTTATTTCGAAATCAAATGTCTTTTCAAATTATAGAGACAGATTAAAGAATATGTAGACGACTGCAACGGTCACTATATTTAAATATTAAGCTTCGGGTTGTGGGTGGCGAATTTTCTTTACGGTTCTCAACCCCGGGCTCGAAGCACATTTTACTATTAGAATGCAAGACGTGACCTTACCATTTTATAGCGTTTGCAACAAGAGATAAACAATCGCTCCAGCAAAATAACCCATGGAAGCCAATAGACTAATGCGTTTAAGGTACCAGCCAAAATCTATTTTTTCCATGCCCATCGCAGCAACACCCGCTGCGGAACCAATAATCAGAATGCTTCCACCTGTCCCCGCACAATATGCCAAGTATTCCCAGATCATGTTGTTCATAGGGTAAACGCTAAGTTTGTACATACCCATGCTGGCAGCAACTAAGGGTACGTTATCTATTATAGAGGAAAATAATCCAATGAGTGTAATAATTACTCTATTGTCTCTTATGGTTTCATTAAGATATTCTGCCAATGTAGTAAGTATTGCCATTGCCTGCAGTGCACCAACGGCAAGCAATATGCCCAAGAAAAATAATACACTCGTCATATCGATGCGCCCCAATGCATTCGCGGCAGAAAATTGTTTTCGTTCAGCTTCATCTAAATTTGGATTGATAAGTTCTGATGCAACCCAAATTACACCAAGCCCAAGCATCATCCCCATATAAGGAGGCAAATGTGTAATTGTTTTAAAGATGGGCACAAAAATTAGTGCACCAACACCAAATGCAAGCATAAGGTTTGCGCTTTCAGGGTTATAATTATCATTTAAAATGGAAAGATCTTCATTCGCACCTAAGGTTCCTTTCAAGGTAAAATTTAAATAGATCAAAGGCACCAACATACAAATTGCACTCGGTATAATAGTAGCCTTTATAATTCCTACTGCTGAAATCTGTCCACCTATCCAAAGCATAGTGGTAGTTACATCGCCGATCGGCGACCATGCTCCACCTGCATTAGCAGCTATAACAATCATTCCTATAAAAAACAAACGCATATCTTTATTTGGTATGAGTTTTCGTACAAGCGAAACCATAACAATGGTGGTTGTTAGATTGTCTAAAGCGGCTGATAACAAAAACGTCACCCAGCAAACTATCCAAAGTAATCTTTTAGGACTACGCGTGCTTATTCTATCAGTGATGATACGAAAGCTTTGATGAGCATCAAGCAATTCGACGATAGTCATAGCGCCCATCAGAAAAAATAGAATCTCTGCTATTTCTTTCAGGTGATGCCCCAGCATTTCGATTACATAATCGGAATGCCTATATTCAATAGCAACTTCTTGCTTCATTAAATTAAAATAGTGCTCCTCCTTTAGCAGCGATGTTGATGGCGACGATAACGCAAACAACATCCAACAAATAACTCCAGTAAGTAAGGCCGTTGCTGTCTTGTTTATCTTAATAGGACGCTCAAGTGCTATGAGTGCATAACCAATAATAAAGACCAAGGAAATTATAAGCTGCATATAAATGAATGATTAGATTTTCACAAGTATAATCAATTTGCAATTGACGAACTTAAGGAAAATTGAGTCACGAACCTTATTTATAATCCCCGAATAAAGGAGGCAAGAAATCCTTAAATCGATGGGAATACTAAGAAACTTAAATAAACTCATTTTATCCTTCCTGATTTTTTTTAATCAGGATTTTCCTGACAAGTTCCTCTACAGGATACCGCAACTTTGCATAAAAATTCAAACCAACTTCCAATGACAAATTCAAAGATACTATTAGTAGAAGATACTATTCTAAGTCAAATGGTTGTTAAGAAATGCCTTGCTAATCGGGGTATCGAAGTAACCATTGCCAACAATGGAAAAGAGGCACTTGAATTAATTCGTAACAAAGATTTTCAAATTGTATTAATGGATTTGCACATGCCTGAAATGGATGGTTATGAATCTACTTCAAAAATTCGTGCTATGGATGACTCCTATTATAAAAGCGTTCCCATTATTTTATTCTCGGCAACTTCAGTACTCGATGCAAAAGAAAAAGCTAACGCCAGAACTCTCGGCATTACAGATTTTATGAGTAAACCTATTCTATTCGATGAATTAGATTGCTTAATTCACACTTATATCGAAAAAAAATCTGATCACAGGCCTTTGCGAGTTAATTTTGAAAATTTTGCCGATAATGATTATGAATTTAAACAAGAGTTAATCAAACTCATGATCAATGATATTCGGGAATTGCAGCAATCTTTTGACATCGCTACAATTAAAAATAATTATGAAATTTACCGAAATATGTGTCAACGAATGGAGGGTACTATAAATATGCTTAATGACAAAGAATTTACTGACACTATTGATGCCTTAAAGTGCAAGCCTCAATCGTTAGAAAAAAATGGAATAGTTACTCTCTTTAACAAACTAAGCAATGCCATAATTGAAAGCTTAACAAGGGAGAGTAAAATGATTAAGCCAGTAGCTGAATATTAAATGAAGTTTATGCTCAATGAGGAAAGAATTTACATTTCATCAAATCAAAGAGAACATATATCGTCAATCAAATCCAAAGTGCTCTAATTACTTGTCGCAGAAATCAGCCCTGAACATTTTTTAATAAAAGAATATAAAAAGGAAAAGCAGATGAAACCGTCTATTCCATCTGCTTTAATATCATGAAGAAAAGACCCTATCTTTAAAACTTCATGAGTAGGGCGCAAAAGTATTATAGAGAATTGAATTTGCAAATGAGCATACAGGAAACTATCACACTGACCTACTATAACTCACAATAGTCATATTATTTCAATTAAGAATACCTCTTTAGAGGTATTGATTATCCGACATAAACAGAGATAATTTGTATATTCTTACATTAATCAATAAACTAAAACCCCTTTTATGAAAAAAAGATGTACCCTAATTATTACCATCATTGCTACTATTATTTACAGTAATTCCTTTTCACAAGGCAAACAAGAATTAACAGAGGCTGCTGCAAAGGCTAAAACACCAGATCCCGAAACGAAGGGCATATACTTTGGTATTTCTTTAGGGTTTAATTATGCGTTTGAAAAATTGTATGATGCAAGAATTTCGCCTATTGATACTACATTGGTTTTAGAAAAAGTATCGCCAGTTTCATTTGTCTTATCAACTACTTTATCATTCCCAATAACAAAGAAACTAGGTGGCAGATATTATGTAGCCTTGGATAAGGACGGGAAACAAACAGGTGATGCTTATTTTGTTCCGAGTGGACTATGTGTAGTGGCAACGATCAATTTAGTGACATTCAATTCCGCTTTGGGAGGAGCTGGTCTTTTTAATCAAAAACTAGATGGAGGACTTGGTTTAGGTTATACATTTGGTGAAAATGTCCAAGTTGCATTTACTTGTGAAATGCTTTCATTTCTACAACCCAGGAGTTATATAACAAAATTGGAAGGGAAGAAAATCGTTGTAAACAAACAAGTACTAACATCATTACCAACAGATAATAATGATTATTACATCAATAAATATCGGCCAAGTTTGTCATTTAAAATTATTTATATCCTAAATAGAAAGTAGTTGCTGATTATTAATAGGAATAATACTATGGCAGATCAACAAAAGATAATAGCATTGGTATTTTTTGAAAATGGCAGGCAAGGCTTCGAAGAAGCTTATAACGAAAATATCAGCATCGATGAGTATATCGTCCGGTTCGAGAAGGAAACTAAGCGAATGAATCCTACAAATTGGGTAAGTATGGGATTCATCAGAGTTACAGAACATAATGACGATGGCTCTTTCAAAAGAGACGAGGATGGTCAAAGAATTGAAAAATATCTCTATGATAAAAGGCGGTTTTGAAGATCACTAGACTTATTGCATTTGTCGCCACGAGTGACATCATTTTTTCATCACCAAGAACTTTGAATGCCGTCACATTTCTATCTAGTTCTGGGTATTAGAAATTAAACCTTCACACATCCACCACTGCCACATCATCATCCACCACAAAATCAGATTTATTGCCAACCAGATAAGTAACAGCACCACTTCCGGCGATGGGTTTATTACTATAACTGGTTCCATATATTTTCAGGTTAATATTATCAGGACTATCAACCTGAATAGCGTTTGCTGTACTACCGGCTTCCATGACAGCATTCTTTAGCGTTAACACATGGGTGACTCCACCGCTGCCAGCCTTGATGACAGGAGACGTTGATAACAGTTGTTTGAGTTGTCCTGAGATTACTATTGGTGAGGTTTGCATTAAAAATAGTACCTGTGGTGCTGATGCCACCAGCTTGCCGCTGATTTCAAGAGAGCCGTTTCCATCTACGGATAGCGATGTAGTATCTTTTAATCTCACATATCCTGTTATCTTCAAGATACCTGCTGTCGTCAGAAACTGAAGATCATAGAACTGACCTTCTAAAATACAAAGGCTTGTTGATGTCTTGACGTATTTACACGTTGTCCATGTTCCATCAAGTTTTAAAACTTTAACCTGGTCGTTGATGATGGTCACGGAGGTAGCTTCAACATCCGCTTTAATGGTTGTAGCAGGATTAGC
>DATCRE010000102.1:0-2405 GCA_036569145.1 Cyclobacteriaceae bacterium | reverse complement strand
TGAGACGCGAGTTAATACACTTGCTCAAAACCATTCCTACTTTCGTTATTATATCACTTCCACAGCGATTCTTAACGCTACCGATCCTTCTTAAAATATTACCGAAAAATATTTTCTCTGAAGCGGTTTTGTGATTGGTCATTGGCTCATTAGCCATTAGTCCAGTCTTGGCAAACTAATATAGATTTGATGAAATCTAGTTATTGGTTGTGTCAATTTTTTCAGGATGGTCAGTGCCTAATGACTAATCACAAATAACTAATTTAAATCAGGATTTCAGTTGTTCTTCTTCGTCTTTTCTGGGAATTAATACAGAGAAGATAATAGACAATGTAAGTGTGGCTATAATTACTGAGAATGACAGGTAAACGTCTACCTCGATATTCCAGATATCCAAAAGCATTTTGGCACCTATAAAGAAAAGAATAATAGAAAGTCCTTTCTGCAAGAGATAAAACTTATCAATGATACCAGCCAGTAAAAAGAACATAGCTCGCAATCCCATCACTGCAAAAATATTTGATGTATAAATCAGGAATGAGTTTTGTGTAATAGCAAATGCAGCCGGAATGGAGTCAACCGCAAAAATCAAGTCTGTTGTTTCTATCAGAACAATAACCAGAAACAACGGTGTGAACAACCATTTGCCCGCTTCTTTAACAACAAAGTGGCCTTCATGATCAGTCTTTGAAACGGGAAGATATTTACGGCAGAATTTTAAAATCGGATTTTTCTCCGGCTCAATTTTCTCGTCGCCATCTTCAAAATAGATTCGGATACCAGAATAGATTAAGAACACACCAAAGGCATATAATATCCAGTGAAATTTGTGGATAAGAAATGTTCCTACAAAAATGAAGAACGCCCTGAATACAACAGCACCTAAAATGCCCCAGAAGAGTGTTCTGTGATAATATTCTTCTTTAACATTAAAATACTTTAGAATGAGAAGTATAACGAAGATGTTATCTACTGAAAGTGCATACTCGGTGAGATAAGCAGAAAAATATTCTACTGCTCCAATGGCACCGCCTTCATCATAGAGATAAATAAATAAGCCAAAGAGAGTTGAAATTATTACCCAGAAAATAGATTGTATAAGAGCTGAACGGGTAGTGATTTTGCTGGCCTGTTTGTGGAATAGCCCTAAATCAAGAACCAGGAATATCGCAATAATAAGCCCAAAAACTCCAAAAAGAATAGCCTCTCGTTCATTTTCGAAAATATTGAAAATGGAGAATAAAAGTATGTTCTGTCCTATTTGCAAGAGGAGTTTGTTTCCAGTTAAAACCTAACCAATGTACCGGAAATGCTTCATTGTTAGTTCTCCGGTAATCTTCAAAACTACAAATATATTTGAATCTCAAAAACTTACGGACGCTATATTATCAGTTGGGTTAAAAAGAAAGATGGTTAATTACCCACAGAAGAACAGTGCTCACAAACCCCCTGAATTAAAAGATTCACTTCATTTATTTTATAGCCTTTAGGCAGCGTAACATTGGGTACTTCTACGCTGAGACAATTTGTCTGTCCGCATTTTATGCATTTGAAATGAACATGATTGTGATGATGTTCCTTTGATGAACACGCATCATTGCAAAGAGCATATTTAAGGCTTCCTTCATCATCCAAAACCTTATGAATAATTCCTTTGTCAAGAAAGGTTTTTAGCGTGCGATAAACTGTTACACGATCCAGCGAATTAGCAATGCTACTTTCGATGTCACCATGTGACAGTGCAAAATCCTTTCTCAGAAACAGGTCAAGAATTAACTGGCGGCTTTCGGTGGTACGAAGCCTGAAATCTTTAAGCAATTGATCAGTACCAGCATTCATAATTCGACTATTGTAACTGAAGCTTAAGCAAGTTACTATAAATACCGTTGCTGAGCGTAGTCAGTTCGCCATGTGAGCCCATTTCTGCCAGATGTCCATCCTTAATAACAAAAATGCGATCCACTTTTTTAATGGTACTTAGACGATGTGCGATGATAATGGTAGTACGACCTTCCATTAGTTTCTCAAGCGCTTCCTGCACCAGCACTTCAGAATGAGCATCCAGCGAGCTTGTAGCTTCATCCAGAATGAGAATAGCCGGATCTTTTAAAATAGCTCTGGCGATAGCCACACGCTGCCGTTGACCGCCGGAAAGCTTTACACCGCGGTCGCCAACAACAGTTTCAAATTTCTCCGGAAATCTTTCAATGAACTCCAAAGCATTTGCCTTTTGTGCGGCGGCTATTACTTCGTCGCGGGTTGCATTTGGTTTTCCGTAAGCAATATTATCGAATATCGTTCCTCCAAAAAGAATAACCTCTTGAGGAACCACACCCAGGTTTTGTCTGTATGCCGTAAGATTATAATCGCTGATAATTGTATCATCAACTTTAACATTGCCTTCT
>DATCRE010000101.1:0-5025 GCA_036569145.1 Cyclobacteriaceae bacterium | reverse complement strand
CTGCTTATCAGCTCAATTATGACAAGAATAAATTAGTATTTATTCAAGCTGAGAAAGAGCGGGTTGAAAGTTTTCAATACATGTACACCATTTCCAAAATAGTGGCAACTATATTTTTCACATGTACGCTGATAATCTTTTGGCTTTCTGAAAATCCAACCTTGCGGGGTTGGGGTATTGGTCTGGCAATATTCGCTATTTCAGGTTTAGTCGTTGATTACTTTTCCCAGGAAAGAGCAGAGAACTATTATCAAGCAATTGTAGAAGCATTAACATGACGAATAAAATTGCACGTATCATCTTTCTTAGAATTATGCCTGCATTGTTAGGAATAATTCTAATCGGCTTAGTTGCCATCAAGGCGTTATACGGTATAGGTAAAACTTATCCCGATATAGGTTTGGATAGTATAGAAGGAGAAGGGAAGCTTGAAAAATTGATAACACTTGATTATCCACCAGGCAATATAGCTGTGGGACAAAACGGTCATGTGTATTTTAATTATCATCCGTTAATAAGGCCAACAAGATTTTCAGAAGCAACAGTTTTTGAATGGGATAATGGAAAGATTTCACCTTTTCCTTCACTGGAAATGCAAAAGAACTTTCAAGGCAGTTTTGGTCTTACGGTTGATAAGCAAAACAGGCTTTGGTTAATTGAACCTGCAACCTTCGATTTTAAGCATACACGAATTTGGGCCTTCGACTTAAAAACAAAAGAGACTGCTTATTTCTACGAGTTCCCGGAAGGTGTGGCACAGTATGCAGAAGAAATTCGGGTGACGGGAGATGGAAAGTATGTTCTGTTACCCAATCCCGGCATCTTCCGATTCACGACTTCAAAGCTACTTGTTTTTTCAATTGAAGACCATAGCGTCCGTACAGCTATAGATGGCGATCCAAGTGTCCAACCCGAAAACTGGATAATGAAAACAACAGAAGAAAAACCTTATCGTTTGATGTATGGCTTGTTGAATTTTGCTGTGGGAATAGATGGAATTGAAATTAGCGATGATGAGCAATGGCTGTACATAGCATCAATGACACATTCACGTTTATTTCGTGTACCATTGGCGGATGTTGTGAATGAAAAATTGACAGCACTTGAAGTCGCCAGTAAAATTGAAGACGTGAGCAAGAAACCAATGAGCGATGGAATAACAATCGACAAATCAGGTAATGTCATTATTACCGATGTTGAACATGGCGGTTTAATGGCGTTCAATCCTCTTACTAAAGGAATATCCACATTGATACGTTCAAAAGAAATACAGTGGGCTGATGGTGTTGCTACTGGTACTGACAGTGCTCTTTATTTTACGGATAGCTCAATCCCAACGTACATAGGCGAATTTGCATTACCGCCCGATGAGCACCTGCTGCTTAAAAATAAACCATACTGCATTTATCGACTTAATCATTAATACAACTTTCTTAAATTAGATATATGAATAGCGTTAATCATGTTGAAACTATTTCAGAGATGCATAAAATGCTTCCTCAATCTACAGTAAAACATCCCCTGGTTTCGGTGGTGGATTTTTCTAACTATAAAGAACAGTTTAATTCAGGCATGAAGATAACCTTAGGATTCTACTCTGTCATGTTTAAAAATTTTTGTGTTAACAAAATGAAATATGGACAGCAACCCTACGACTTTCAGGAGGGCAGCTTGATATGCATTGCTCCCAGGCAAATTATATCACTGGATGAACCTTTGCGTAAGGAAGTTGATGTTAAAGGGTGGGGCTTGTTCTTTCATCCTGATTTAATCAGAGGCACATCTTTAAGTAAAACGATAAAAGACTATTCATTTTTTGCTTACGAAACAAACGAAGCGCTTCATCTTTCTGATAAAGAAAAGGAAGTATTGTATACTATCGTGCAGAAGATAGATGCTGAATTACTAGAAAATATTGACAAGCACAGCCAGACATTAATCGTCTCAAATATCGAACTCTTGCTTAACTACTGCACGCGGTATTATGACAGGCAATTCATAACCCGAAAACATGTCAATAAAGATATATTGGTAAGGATTGAAAAAGAATTGCAGGAATATATACAATCACCTTTGCTTAGGGAAAAGGGATTGCCAACTGTGAAGCTCCTGGCAGACCATGTGAACTTATCGGCTAACTATCTCAGTGATTTGCTTAAAAGAGAAACGGGAATGAATGCACAGGATCGTATTCATTATTATCTCATTGAAGAAGCAAAGAATTTATTATTAAGCTCGGATAAAACGGTAAGTGAGCTGGCGTTTTCTCTGGGCTTTGAATATCCCCAGTATTTCTCCAGGCTGTTCAAATTAAAAACAGGAATGACACCTCTTGAGTTTCGAAATATGAACTAATACTTGGGGAATTAAAAACTTTCAATTCTTCTCCAGGAATTCTTTCAACGAAGTGCCTGTGATGTACGTCCATCCTTCAATAAATCTTTCTTTTGCAAAGTCAGGATTGTTGGGAAATGTTTCGAGACCTGCATGTGTGAGTTTAAGTCTTGTTGTGTTTCTTTCGTCAAACAATTCGAATGTTACGAATGAATTGCCTGCGTAACCATCATATCGCCAGCTGTACGTGATTTTTTTATTGACAACAACTTCGGTGACTTTGCATTTATGCAGATATTGATTGTCAGCATCTTTGCCTCCGTAAAACTGAAATTCACAACCCACTTCAGGTTTAAATTCAGGCAGATCGAAATACCATAACTTCATTTGATTTTTATCAGTAAGCGCTTTCCAGATTTTTGCTGTTGAAGCCGGATAAGAATTTTCAATAACAATAGGTGAATTATTCATTGTGTTAGAATCATGAAATTAATTAAGAAGAAATAATGGGGGAGTGTGTAAGGAGAAAGTATCATCATGATCGTCCTGTAAAACTTCGGCGTGGTAGCCAAAACCTTTTAAGAGATCAATAAGAATATCAACCTGTACAACGGGCGATGTGCTGACTACGCGCATTATCCTGTCGCAATCGTCAAGATCAAAGTTAACCGTATATTCCTTAAAGAGATTGTGAATATGGTCTGCCAGCACTTTGGCCTGAATTGAATCCGTAATATCAGTTTTAAAAACTTCAATCATATTACAACATTGAAATGAAACAGTTGGATGGTGTTAATTTTCCAGAACACTTTTTAATGATACTAAACTTGTTTGCAAATCTTTGCCCAGTGCTTTCTTCAAATTTAAGATTATGTGCATAATTCTCATAGGATAATTTCTCAAACCGCTAAAAACCCATTGCACTTTAGTTTGATCATCAGCAATTGACGACAGGTTTGACCACGCATTTGCTTTTCCTTCAAACGGTTTCATGAAGTGCAATTCGTAATCAATTCGCTCACCCTCTTTAATGCTAATAATCTCTTGTTCACCTTTACCAACCTGTTTATTTTCACTGTCCCATTGATAAACAAAGCCAGCAGTGCCATCGGTACCGTTATATGTTTTCTTCATGGCCGGATCCATCATTACCCACTTATTAAAATTATCGGAGTTCTTTAATATCCTAACATACTCAAACACCTGTTGTTTAGGTTTATTAATAGTTATCTCCTGCGAGATCGAATATTCTTCGCTTGAGAGCAGGGCAGCAACGAGTAAGAATGCAATAATAATTGCGATGACAAGAAGAATGATGAGTACGATATTCATACGATTTAAGGTTTGTTGTGAATCATGATTTTAAAGAAATCAAAATGCTATCGTCATTAATTGATTAGCACAATACAAACTTATCATACAAATAGATGTGTGAGCAGGTGTAATTACGGCAAAGTAGGGGCTTTATGCGACAGCGAAATTATTTGTTCCAACAAAACTATTTGTCATAACAAAAATGTAAACGGACACTATTACAAGTGCTTACTTCAGAGACTTAAAATGATTAGCCATAGCTACAGGATAGTCTGCCAATGCAATTTCGGGTGAGCCTATTTCCGGGTGCCAGAGTTTCTCCCACTCAAAACTATAGTAGCCGGTGTATCCTCCTTTTCGCAAAGCATCAACGGCTTCGTAAATGGGAACTTCACCTTTGTCCATGAGTGTGTATGCAATCTTGCCATCCGTTAGCATTGCATTTTTTATGTGGGCGTGGAGGATATATTTTTTCAATCTGTTATAAACTTCGGTTGGCGATTCTTTTGTAATCGTCCACATATTGAGTGGATCCCAGATTAATCCCACCTGTGGATGCTCAACAGTTTGCATTATCTTTTCAATGTCTGCTACATATACTAATTCACCATGCGTTTCCATTAATACTTTTACAGTGCTTCCCTTTGCATAGTTGCCAAGTTCAGTCAAACCTTTTACAATAAGATCCATCGTTAAAGCGCGATCCTGGTCTTTTGGAAAGCTATTGGGGAATACGCGTATATAAGGACATGATAGTTTTTGTGCTAAGTCAATAAATCGCTTGGCATCATCAAGATTCTTTTTTCGTTCAGCGCTATAGTAATTATGCAGTTGGGCAGAAGAGCCAAGATTAACAAACTTTAATCCCTTGTCCTGCATGCGTCTTACTGTCGTTGCAATATTTTCGTTGCTCCAGAATTCCGCACACTTCGTCAGATCAAGTTCACGAAGTATGCCGCGCATTTCTAAACCATTATAGCCATGAGCAGCGGCAAAATCAACAATAGCATTAAACGACCAATCAGGACAGCCAAGTGTTGAGAACGATAACAGTGGTTTTTCTTTTTTAAGATCGAAAGAAAGTCCGGTCATAGCAACAGATAGCAAGCCAGCTGTCTTTAAAAATTCTCTTCGTGTTGTTGTGGTCATGATAAATTAATAATGCTAGTCAAAGATAATGCATGATAGAAGTAGATGATAACCACTCATCAAACTATGGGGCTACGGGTTGAACCACCAAGGCACTAAGACGCGAAGGTTCACAAAGTATGTTTCTTAGTGCTCTTTGAGACTTCGTGGTTCTTCAATGCGATTTTTTTAAACCACCAAGGCGCTAAGACACGAAGATTTACTAAGTATAAGATGTTAATTTTCTTT
>DATCRE010000100.1:0-2350 GCA_036569145.1 Cyclobacteriaceae bacterium | reverse complement strand
TCTGTTACCCGTTCATTTCAGGGCGGTAAAATTCAGCTTTATATATTCTGGGCAGTGTTGGGGATTATTATTTTTCTAATTTCGATGTTGATTTAATTGACCGCTATTGATGCAGCACTATTTACTTTCATTATTGATTTTTACTCCACTGCTGGCAGCGCTTCTGGCGTTGTTTATTCCAGCAGAAAAGAAAAATATCTTCTTTAGTCTGTCATCAGGAGCATGCCTTATACAACTTGTTTTTCTTGTTCAGATCCTGATCAATCACAAAGCTGGTTCTTCATTACAATTTGTTGAGCAACATAACTGGATTACTATTAATCTTGGAGCATGGGGTGTTTTAAAAGCTGAGTATTTTGTAGGACTTGATGGATTGAATCTTCCTCTCGTGGCATTGACAGTTCCCATCATGCTTATTGTTACACTTGCATCATACAGTATTGAGAAAAGCCTTAAAGGTTATTTCATTTTGTTGTTAATCCTCAATGCAGCCATTATTGGAAGCTTTGTAGCGTTAGACTTTTTACTGTTCTATCTCTTCTTTGAATTCATGCTGCTACCCATGTTCTTTCTCATTGGCATCTGGGGTGGACCACGAAGAGAGTATGCTTCTATAAAATTCTTCCTCTATACATTACTCGGCTCTATTCTTATTCTGATTGTGATGATTGGCTTGTACATATCAGTTCAAAATCCTGATGTGCCTGGAAAGATTACGCATACATTCAATATGTTGCACATGAGTAATCCGGTCAATTATATTTCAAACTCGATACTTCATCCTGGTAATGCATGGAAGATAGGATCGTTCGATGCACGCATACTCGCTTTTATATTTTTGTTCATTGGCTTCGGTATTAAGCTGCCGATGGTTCCTTTTCACACCTGGTTGCCTGATGCGCACGTGGAGGCACCTACTCCGGTTTCAGTAATACTGGCGGCATTGCTTTTAAAAATCGGTGGATATGGATTATTGCGAATTGCGTATCCTGTTTTTCCTGATGCTGCAGTACATGTGAGTTGGTTTGTGGGATTGATAGGAGTGATCTCTATTATTTACGGAGCGCTTAATGCTATGGGCAGCAAAGATCTTAAACGATTGATTGCGTATTCGTCAGTTTCGCACATGGGTTTTGTTCTGCTTGGAATTGCATCTATGACGGTAGAAGGTGTTTCAGGTGCGATGTATCAAATGGTGAGTCATGGAATTATTTCGGCATTGCTGTTTCTCATTGCTGGTGTATTATATGATCGTACGCATGACAGAATAATTTCAAATTACTCAGGTCTTGCTTCAAAGATGCCCATGTATTTTGGTGTTGTGTTAATAGCATTCTTTGCTTCATTGGGGTTGCCTGGTTTCTCAGGTTTCATTGCAGAGATCATGGTTTTTCTTGGCGCATTTAAATCGCATAGCATAAATGGATTCCTTCCAACAAGTCTTGCTGTAGTGGCAACGCTGGGTTTAATACTTGGTGCCGCATATTACTTGTGGACTATTCAACGTATGTTCTTTGGCCCGTTCAGCATTAAAGGAAATGGAACAGCATCACAATTACCAGACTTAATCCGATCAGAATATATTGTATTGCTTCCATTAGCACTTGCAACGTTGTTCTTTGGAATTTATCCTCAGCCTTTGTTAGATTTTATTAATCCTTATGCACAATACCTGGTGGATGTAGTGATGAGTCACGGTAAAGTTATCGGGTCAACACTTAACCCTTAAGCAAGTGGAACAGACACTAACCGGAAAACTAGAATCTATTCAGCAAAGCTTTGCTTTCTTTCTTCCTGAAATTATTTTAAGTGTTGGTATTCTTTTTATCCTGGTGATGGGTATTGTATTCCGCATCAGAGAAAACAAGATTAATGCTGGTGACGGATCATCGGATCACAGACAAGCATACACGATTATTAGTGTTCTTTTTCTGCTGGGTTCATTTGTTAGTATGCTAACGCAGTGGAATGCATTGATCAGTCCGGCAACATTGTTTGTTGAGATGATTCGTGTTGATCAGTTTTCAACCTTTCTCAAGTTAATTATTGAAGCAAGTACCATTGCTGTTGTGCTTTTAACATGGCGCGGAAAATTACAGACTAAGCTTTCTGAATATTATGCTTTAGTGTTAGCAGTTGTTTTAGGTGCACATCTGTTGGTGATGAGTGTAAACTTTATCATGGTGTTTCTTTCCCTTGAAGTCATTTCAATCAGCTCTTATATACTGGCAGGTTTTTCATTTAACAAAAAAGCTTTCGAAGCGAGTCTTAAATATTTTCTTTTTGGCTCAGTAGCATCAGCCATTATGCTGTATGGACTTTCAATTTTATTTGGATTAACAGGTTCACT
>DATCRE010000099.1:0-4750 GCA_036569145.1 Cyclobacteriaceae bacterium | reverse complement strand
CTGCAGAAGGCCAGTTAGTGCTTGCTTCCATCATTGACATTACTGAAAGAAAAATACAGGAGATCTCTCTTAAAAAACAAGTTGAGCTTGAAGTTAAAAATAAAGAGCTTGAACAATTTGCCTACCTGGCATCGCATGATCTTCAAGAACCTCTTCGCACTGTTTTCAATTACATGCAAATCTTCGAGGAAGATTATTCTCATCAATTAGATGACGATGCATTTAAATACATACATGCAGTAAAGAACGCCACGAAAAGAATGAGCTCGCTTGTAAAATCGCTTTTAGAGTTTTCGCGTTTGGGTCGTGACCGGATACTCACTCCGGTAGATTGCGATAAATTAATTATGCATGTAATCGATGATCTTCAAATTCTGATAGAAAAATCAAATGCTGTAATTCATGTAGGCGAAATGCCCAGCATCAATTTATATGAAACAGAAATGAGTCAGCTGTTCCAGAATCTTATTACGAATGCAATCAAATTTCAGAATAAAAATAACCAACCAGAAATTCATATTACATCAAAAAAGATAAATGATAAATGGCAATTCTCAATAAAAGATAATGGCATCGGAATTTCACCCGCGCACTTCAGAAAGATCTTTGAAATTTTTCAACGATTGAACAACGGTGCGGAGTATGAAGGAAATGGTATCGGGCTTGCCTACTGCAAAAAAATTATTGATCTGCACCAGGGAGAAATCTGGGTAGAATCAAAACCTGGAAATGGAACTACTTTTAACTTTACTATACCTCACCTAACATTATGAAAAAGTTAAACTGCATCATGCTGATCGATGATAACCCGGATGATAATTTCTTTCATGAACGGGTGATCAGAAAATGCGATGCTGCCGAAAATATTATCGTTATGCAAGCAGCAACTGTTGCACTGGAGTACTTACAATCCAAACCAGACATGTGCCCCGATCTCATATTTCTAGACATCAACATGCCGGGAATGAATGGTTGGGAATTTCTTGAAGAGTATAACAAGCTTGACAAGAGTCTGCAAAGCCGTGTGATTGTCATTATGCTTACAACATCCGAAAATCCGGATGATCAAATAAAAGCAGTAAATATCGTAACTGATTTTAAAACCAAACCTTTAACAAAAGAGATGCTCGAGGAAATTATTACAACACATTTTTAATTCTCTTGCCGAAAGATTTTCCTCAGCACGGCCCATTCTATTTTTGCAACGTATAAAATCTATTCTGCTATAGAGTCGGGAAGCTATTCGCTTCTCGTTTTTCCATCCCTCCTACTGGCATAAGTATCGGTTTCGCTTAAATTATGGAATAAAATTATCTTTGATTAAAAAATCTTTGATTAACTTATAAGTTTGGTAAAGCCACCTGTGAAAAAATTTGCGATTCAGAAAAAAGTCATTTTACTATTCTTGCTGATAGCAACGTCAACGCTATCGGGAAGGGCACAACTTCCTGATTCTGCGGCTAAACAATTGTTTTTTAAAAGAATTTCTACTGAACAGGGTCTGCAACAGCCTTCCATCAACAGCATTCTTCGCGACATTCAGGGCTTTATGTGGATTGCCACTGAAGATGGTCTTAGCCGGTATGATGGCAATGAATTTAAAACCTATCGCCATGATCCTGATGACTCAACAAGCCTGAGTCATAACGTTGTACATTTTATTGAAGAAGAAAAGGGCACTGGCAATTTATGGGTTGGAACTGTATTGGGCATTAATTACTTCGACCGATCGTTAGAGCGTTTCAAGGTTTATAAAACGAATGATCCACCCGGTACAGTTTATGCCAACGCTGCATTCGATAAAAAGCATAATCTCTTATGGCTTGCCTGCACTGTAGGGGGCTTGCGTTACCTGGATTTATCGGTACAAAAAGTTTTTGAGTATAAAGAGCCTGAGCTTAAAGATGAAGTAGTATGGACGGTGAAGCTGGCCGGCGATAGCCTAATTCTGGGAACCTACAAAGGATTAAAAATTCTCAATCTACAGAACAAAAAGATTTCTATCGTTCATGACAAATCTGTTGCGCGTTCAATTTTAGTTGATGATCAAACAATATGGTTTGGAACGGAAGGTCATGGACTTGGTAAAATAGACCGGGCAACAAAAAACATAACGTATTACAATAGGCTAAACGGCGGCGTGAATAACGACAATATATGGTCATTAGCCAAAGACAACAAAAACTGTTTGTGGATTGGAACTGATGGTGGTGGATTAAATATTCTAAGACCCGGCGAAGAAAAATCATGTTTTTATCTTCATTCAGAAGTTGATGATCGAAGTTTAAGTGGCAACACCATTCGCACCATCTTTATCGAGCCAAATGGCAATGCGTGGTTAGGTACTTATAACGCTGGTATCTGTTATTACGAGATCTCTCCTATTCAATTTAAACTCTACAAACACGAAACACTTCAGGAGAATTCATTACGGAATAATGAAGTGTCTGCTCTTGCCGAAGCACCTGATGGAAAAATCTGGGTGGGCACGGATGGCGGTGGTCTTCACTTTTTAAAGGATGGAATTATTCATCGTTATGAACTACCTGCTCCATTAAAACACGTAACCGTTATTACTGCTTTGCTGCCTGATGGTGAGGGCTTATGGTTAGGCACATTTCATTATGGACTTATTTACCTGGGGCCTCATGGTGAATGGAAACAATTTCTTCATAATCCACGTGAAAAAACATCTCTCGCCAGTAATACAGTCTGGTCCATTCAGAAAGACGCCAGCGGATGCTTGTGGTTAGGTACTGATCGTGGTGCGAACAGGTTCGATACAAAAACACATATCTTCAATCATATTGACAATCCACTCTCCGGAGAAATTAACAAAGTCTTTATAAACCTTGTGGCACAAACTATTTTAGTCACATCTGATAATACACTTTGGGTTGGATCGTATGGAGCGTTAACAGCCTACAAGCCGTCAACAAATTCTATCACACAAATAAAAAGTGTAGATAAATACGGTTATGTAATTCCTGATTTAAGAGTGAAAGCTTTACTGGAAGATGGTGACAAAATCTGGATTGGAACCTACGGCAGCGGGTTATGCCAATATAATACGGTTACAGGTGCTTTCCATGTTCTTGATGAACGTGATGGATTGCCCGACAATTCAGTGCTTGGCATTGAAAAAGATAAAGCAGGAAGCTTGTGGCTCAGCACCAACCGTGGTCTTGCCCATCTTAATGAAGCTGATACAAGCTTTATTGTATTTGATACTCACTTTGGTGTACAGGGAATTGTCTTCAATCGAAGTTCATCTTTACTGACACACGATGGTCGCCTGGTGTTTGGAGGTACAAAAGGATTTAATGTTTTCAAACCACAAAAAATTATACCGAATGAAAATTCGCTTGCCGTGGTGTTCACCGGTTTCAGCATTTTTAATAAACAAATAAAACCGGGAAGCGAGCTACTCAAAAAAAGTATCACCGAAACTACAACCATGGAACTGTCGCATGCCAATTCAAGATTAATAACATTTCAGTTTTCAGCTTTCAATTTCCTGTCGCAGGAGAAAATGATTTATCAATATAAACTCGAAGGCTTTAATAATGCCTGGCAGGTTGCAGGCAAAGATCATAGTGTAACCTTTACAAATCTTGATCCGGCTGAATATACACTTTTTGTCAGGGCATCTTTAAACGGACAAACATGGGGACCTCAAAAAAGTCTTACATTAATTATTCATACAGTCTGGTGGAAGACAATATATTTTCGCATAGCTGCCTTCGTTATTTTTTGTCTGATAGGATTTAGCTTTTACAAATATCGCACGTATAGTCTCAAACAACGAAAGAAAGTGCTTGAAGATTTAGTGAATGCCCAGAGCCAGGAAATAAAAAGACAAAATGATGATCTCGCTACGCAGAATGAAGAATTAAAAAACCAGAATGAAGAAATGATGGTACAGCAAGAAACCATCATCCGCCAGAATAATCTGTTATCAGAAGCCAAGAAAAATCTTCAGACACTGAATGAATCATTGGAGAATACGGTGCAACAGCGTACTGAAAAATTAAACGTCACTATCATTCAACTCAACAAGACAATCAAAGAACTGGATGCTTTTGTCTACAGTGCATCGCACGATTTAATTGCACCGCTGAAATCAGTTATGGGACTGATCAATCTTATGCGCCTTCAAAATAAACAGGAGGACATTAATGGTCACATTAACCTTGTGGAGTCTAGCATAAAAAAATTAGAAGATGTTATCAAAAACCTGATTCAATACTCACAAAATTCAAGTACGGATATTTTATATGAGGAGATTAATTTATTTAACCTTCTGCAAAATTGCCTGGCTGATGTAAAGTTTATGCCGGGCATGGAGACTATGGACATCCAGATCAATGTAATGAGTGACTCAGTGGTAGTGAGTGATCCTAATCGTCTCAAGATTATCATTGGCAATCTGATCAGCAATGCCATCAAGTATCGTGATACCAGAAAGGAAAATCATATCATTAAAATCGATATTGAAAAAGGTAAGACTGTGTGGAAACTTATCATCTTCGATAATGGCATTGGCATTGACAAACAATATCTAAGCCGCATATTCGAAATGTTTTTCCGTGCAACAGATCGTTCACAAGGTTCCGGACTTGGCCTTTACATTGTTAAGGAAGCCGTGGAGCGTCTTTATGGTGAGATTTATGTTGACTCTGAAAATGGACTCTGGACCAAGTTTACAATCGCCATTCCTAATGAGAAAATTTACATCCGGAAAAAATAA